>JAZDOF010000749.1:0-2301 GCA_043799015.1 Pseudomonadota bacterium
GGAAGTTATCGAGGTGATCCCCGAAAAGAATCGCGTAAGGGCACGCACCTGGTGCGTGAACCAGGACGGGATCGTGGTGCTCGACGGCGAGGCCTTGGTCATGCCCCCAAAGCCGCCGAACCGTTAAGATTCCGCGTTGCACGGTGTCTCAAAGATCTACTCAGGCATCATCGTTGAAAGTCGAAAGTCCACTCCAAGAGTGATTCCTGCCCCGTAGACATACTTCGTCATGGTCGCATTCACGCTTCTTGTACGTTCCACCGTCGGGACAGGCGCGTTGACGAATTCAAGTTCCGCATCTTGGCCCATCTTCATATGGCTATAGTTACACCACAAGCCGAATGTGGACGATGACGAGACCGGCGTGTTGTACTGGAGCATGGCGTTGAATAGATCACCCGGCTTATTCCAGGTGTAACGCAGTTCCGAGACGTTGTTCCGCGAGCTGGTTAAGGCCAATGCCGTGTTGGAATAAGCCCACGGGCTGTAAGTTACTGTAAGCAGAGCCCCTGATGCCGGAAGGGCAATGCCGATGAAGGGCGAGAAAGTCTTGGTAAGGATGTCTCCCTTCAAGGTTTGATTGGCGATGGGACCTGCCGAATTCCTTGGGTCCCCAAGGGCGAAGGCGAAATGGTCCCAGTATAATCCCAGGAGGATCGGCCCTACCCCGACGCCTGTCTGGACGAACCAGCTTTCGACGTTGGTGTTGGTGAATTCCAGGTTTGCCGAAGTGCTGAATGCGTCCAAGCTCACGGGTACGGTGGCAGCGGTAAGGAACGGGCGATTCATAAGTCCCCCGGCAGCGGCGAAAAAGCTGTACATGTCCTTAACCGTCACGTTGACCCCTGCGGTTCCGGTCCAGAAATTGGCGTCCTTCAACGATATGTCCATGTCGCCGATGTTCAGGAAATTAGTCAGCGTCTCGTTCCGAACAGGAAGGTTGAGGTTGGAACCCACCCACTGAAACCCTATCTGCGCATACGGGTTTACCTTCACGTTTTCCGAAAGAGAAAACGCAGGCGAGGCTACCTGCTGAGGCAAACCCTGAGCCGTCAGATTTCCGGGCACCCATAAGCACAGGAGAATCACGCAACTCCAAACCCGCTTCATGTCACGCTCCTTATTTCCGCAAAAGCGGCATCCCTTCGCCAAGCTCGATCTCTTTCCGCGAACGAGGTCCCCAGACGCCGGCAATACATGGAATGAGGCGTTTGGCAGCGGTTATCGGGGTGAAAATCACCCCAATCATCGCATTCGTCCGACCATTACCCCATCATAGTCTGCGTGGGCGTATGGTCTCACAAAACTCCGCTCCATCGCAACGAAAAACAACGGCTTCAAGCAACCATTCAATCTTGCGGGGCAAGCTCTCCAGCCTCCCGAGATCGGAACTTCCCTCCTCGCAAGTGAATGGTTACGGTTTCAAAAGAAATCACCGCTGCAATAAGGGACGAGGGACTGTCGTCCGGGAGGCCCAACCGGCGGCTCACTGGGTTCCTAGGCGAACGTACCATCTTCCCCCGGTCAACTTCACTTAACACGAGATTTGCCCCGGAGAGATCCGGGTTTGAATGACCGTAAGCGTTCACCAAGACCCATTAAGAAGGAACCACAAAGACACGAAGTCACAAAGAAATCAGGGACTAGTAAGGGTAACGTGTCGGAGTATCCAGCGTCCACTCTTGACTGACCCGTAGGCACGATTCGTGAATAAATGGGCATTCATGAATAATTTAGTGGTCTTCTTCGTGTCTTGGTGACTTTGTGGTTTGATTTCCCAGGTTCAACGGGCCCTCGCGGTGAACGTTTACGAATTACCATCGGTCTTCCGGTACCGAGGACGAGAAGTATTGAGCATCGTAACTTAATCATGGTATTGATCAAGCAGGAATCGTATTCGCCCACACACCGTTTCGGGAGGGTTCATGAAAACTTCCAGGGCCTTCGTGGCTGCCGGGGTCCTTCTCTTGTGCGTTTTCGCAGTCCGGCCGCCATTGGGGCCCGCGGCCGAGACGGGTGAAGATTCCAAGAGTTGTGCCGATTCATCTGCCGTCGGCTACACCGGGTCGGCGAGTTGCCGCAAATGCCACGAGAAATTCTACCAATTGTGGGCCCCGTCCCATCACGGGACGGCCATGCAACCCTATACGGCGGACCTGGCCCGCAACAAGCTCACGCCGCAGATGGTGGAGATCGTTATCGGGGACTCCCGGTACCGTGCGGACATCGCAGGGGACACGGGGTGGGTGATTGAACAAGGCCCTGAAGGCGAAAAGAAACACCGCATCGAACATGTGATGG
>JAZDOF010000297.1:0-5033 GCA_043799015.1 Pseudomonadota bacterium
CCTGCGCCACGTTGAGATTGGAATTTCCCGCCCGTAAGTGAGTGGTTACCAATAGAACCCCCATACCATTTGATTGTGGGGGGAACGTTGTGCTAACCTGCCGGTGCGCAGCATACCGCGTCGAGTTCAACCAAGCGGTGCCCCGGGGCCTGGAATCGCGATGGATTTGGGTCCGGGGTCGAATGAGTAATGAGATGTTATAGGCCGGTTATTATAAGAGTTTTTGAAGACGGGAGGCCGGTGCGGGGAGTTGTTTCAAGAGGCTCCTCCCTCTTTGGAAAACGCTTCGGTGTCATCCGCGAATCAAGAGGTGCGAGGCAAGGGTATGGAATTTCTAGCCCATTTTTTTGAGTCCATTAATAATTACCTGGGAGTCAAGTCACCGGGAGAATTGGTTGTCAACCCCTATTTCATAGGCTTCATCGTTATCATGCTTGCGTATTCGATCCTAAAGGGATGGAGGCTGTTCACGGTGGCCATCTTAGGCGGCTTCGGTACGGGCATGCTTATCAAATACATGTATCCGGCCGACACATCCGACCTTTTGCAGTTGGTCAAGTTCCTCGGGTGCATGGGAGGGTTGGGATTGCTGCTGATTTATTTCGCATTCATCAGGGAATGACGCCCACGTACCGGCAGTCCTTTCGGTATGTTGCCTGCGGCGGTTCCGGGATGATAATTGCATCGGACTCGGCCGCACATGGCGGGTTGATGGCGTTCTCCATGCGTGGATCAGGCGGTTCGAAAGACCGGACCGGGCCTTCGAATCGGCCGGTAAAAGAAGGCCGCGGAAGAACCCCTCATGGGGAAACGGAAAGCTTCGCTGCCGGTCTTGGACTTGATGCCGAGGCCATCGTTTTTTGTCGTCAAGTCCATGGGGTTGCGGTGGAAATCGTGGAATCCCGCTGCGCTGGATCCTGCACGTCCGATGCTTTGATTACGCCTGTTCCCGGCATCTTTCCCGCCGTAAGAACGGCTGATTGCCTCCCCATTCTTATGCTCGACCCCATCCAAAGAATAGCCGCGGCCGTGCATGCCGGTTGGAAGGGCACCGTGCTCAGGATTGCCGGCAAGGTAGTCCGAACCATGGTCCGCGAATTCGGCACCGATCCGACCGATGTGCTCGTATCTCTGGGTCCTGCGATAGGACCATGCTGTTTCGAAGTCGACGACGCGGTACTGGAGCCCTTTATTAAGTCCTACCCCGACGGAGCACGGTTCATCATGCGACCGGAGGGCGTCGCCGCATCGGTCTCGGAACACCTGAGCGCACCAACAAAACCCTCCGCAATAAGCGGTCTTGCCGAACCGCTCCCTGATCCCCACCCCATAGAAACGTTGAGACCACCGCACCGGAGCCGTAGGCTTCATCTGGCGGAGGCAAACCGATACGATCTTATTGCCGCCGGGATACCGGAGGCCAATATCCACACGATTGATCTATGCACCGCGTGCTACTCGGACCTCTTTTTTTCATACCGACGAGACAAAGAACATACAGGGAGTCAAATTTCCGCAGCGGGATTCTCGGATGGGATTAGGCCGGCTCAATAGCCCCTGGCGACTTACATTCGCCCCCCGCTGGGCTTTGGGCTCGAGAATGTGACCGGCAAATCGGGAACGGCCGCTCTTGGCGCCCTACTGGGGCGCTCCTTGAAATTTGCGGTAAAACCGGCCCGGTGGAACCAAGGTAACGTATGTTTGTTTTGATTCACTCAACCGTTCAGGGTTCCCGCAATTCTCAACGCGTGACACCATAGAATCGCACCCCGGCCACGGCGGTCCTCTGAGTCCTGTCAAAGAAAATACCCCAACATCCCATTTCCTATTGACATTGGAGCCTTCGGTTTCTACTGATAGGACGACCCTTCCGAGGGCACGCCGGGGTTCCCCAGGCCGGCCGGCACCGTCGATTAAGATCTAGGAGAGGTTCATGGATTACTTGCTTACCGAGGAACAGATCATGGCCCGGGACATGGCCCGGAAATTTGCCGATAATGAACTCAAACCACTGGCCGACCGACTGGATCGTGAACACGCCCATTCCCCGGAAATATTGAAGGCATTGGGAGAAATGGGCGTAATGGGTGTCGCCGTTCCCGAGGAATACGGCGGCGGCGGAATGGACTACGTATCGTACGCCTTGATAGTCTCCGAAATCTCCAGAGCATGCGGCGGCACCGGTACCATCGTGGCCGCGCACAACTCCCTTTATTGCTATCCCCTCCTAAAATTCGGCTCCGAGGATCAGAAACAGCGATTCCTAAGGCCGGCCGCCTCCGGTGAGTCCATAGGCTGTTACGCCCTGACGGAAGCCGGCGCGGGGAGCGACGCGGCCGGTGTGAGGACCACCGCGGTGTTGGATGGTGATCACTGGGTGATCAACGGGGAAAAGAAGTTCATCACCAACGGAAATATTGCCGATTACTGCGTGTTTGCGGCCACGGTTGACCGGTCCAAAGGGTACAAGGGCATCACCCAATTCGTCGCGGACGTGCGAGAAACACCAGGGTTCAAGGTGGGACGGGTCGAAGAAAAGATGGGGATCAACGCTTCCGGCACGGCCGAGCTCATCTTCACCGATGCAAGGATCCCCAAAGGGAATATTCTTGGTGAGCCGGGCGCGGGGCTCAGGCAAATGCTTGAAACCCTCAACAGCGGGCGCATAAGTATCGCGGCCCAAGCGCTGGGAATAGGCCGGGCCGTATTGGAAGAGTCCATAGAGTACGCACGTACCAGAGAGCAATTCGGAAAACCCATCGCGGAATTTCAGGCCATTCAGTGGAAGGTGGCGGACATGGCCACGCGACTTGATGCCGCACAACTTCTCATCTGGCGGGCCGCCACCCTGGAAGACCGAGGCATGCCCTTCGAGAAGGAAGCGGCAATGGCCAAGATGTATGCGTCCGATACGGCGATGAAGGCGGCCGTCGAGGGCGTTCAGATCCTCGGCGGGTATGGATACTGTCGTGAGTTTCCCATGGAACGGCATATGCGGGATGCAAAGATAACCCAGATATACGAGGGGACCAACGAGATCCAGCGCCTTGTCATCGCGAGGAACTTGTTGGGCAAACGTAAGTAATACCGCCCTAGGCGCCGAGCGGTGACGAAAAACCGTAAGAGGTCATAAGCCGGGCGTCATTAATCCGCCCCCTCAAGGAAGAAAACTTGAACGTAGAGAAAATATTACGCGGCGATGTCGGGGCAACGGCCAGGCTGATTCGTCGGATCGACGACGGCGACCGAACGGTAACACCGATACTTCAACAACTGTACAAACACACGGGGAAAGCCCACATCATAGGTTTCACCGGTTCCCCGGGAGTGGGCAAATCCACTCTGGTGGACAAGATCGTCGCTCGGTTTCGCCAAGACGGTAAAACGGTCGGGGTCCTTGCGGTGGACCCGACAAGCCCGTTTTCGGGTGGTGCCATACTTGGGGATCGGGTGAGAATGCAGCGGCACTTCTTGGACGACGGCGTCTTTATCCGTTCGATGGCGACGCGGGGGTCTTTCGGTGGGCTCACGCGGTCAACATCGGACGCCATAGTGGTCTTGGAGGCCATGGGCAAGGACATCATCATAGTAGAAACCGTCGGTGTAGGCCAGGATGAAGTCGACATAGCCCACAGCGCGCATACCACCGTTCTTGTGACCATTCCGGGAATGGGCGACGAAATTCAGGCGATCAAGGCCGGCCTGATGGAAATCGGGGACTTGTTCGTGGTCAACAAGGCCGACCGAGAGGGTTCGGCAAAAACCGTCCGAGAGCTCCGATTTATGATCGAGATGTGCATGGACCGATATCATGCCCAGGGATGGATCCCCCCCGTGATATCTACGGAGGCCCTGCGCGAAGAAGGGATCGAAGAACTGTACGGCGCCATAAGTGACCACAACAGCCATTTGCACACCGGAGACGGGACCGCTCTGCTGGACCGTCGGCGCACAAGGCTGAAGAACCAGCTCCTGGACCTGCTCAAAGATAATCTGATACGAGCTGCGCTGGACCTACTCGGTGGACCGGAGGCCCTGACTCTTGAAGTGGATGCCATAGTGGAAGGCCGCAGCGATCCGTACGGCACAGGCGTCCGTCTTGTGGAAAAGCTGTTGGGAGGGGGCCGAACGTGAGTTCCCCAAGCGCCCTATCCAGGATGGACATTGATCCCGTTTGGCTGATGAGGATATTATCGGTGATTCCGGTCGTGCTAATCCTCCTTGCCGGCTCCGGTGCCGTTTGGATGTACTTTTTCATCCTGTCCCTACTTCCGGAGGGACATTCCGAAGTGGACATCCATCGGTTGACCGCGGACGTCACGGTGTTGCGGGACGGCAACGGGGTCCCGGGAATAATCGGACGGAACGAAGAAGATGTGGGTTTGGTCTTCGGGTACGTAATGGCGCAGGACCGCCTCTGGCAGATGGATGTTCTCAGGAAAGCTTCACAGGGGCGCCTTGCCGAGATATTTGGAAAGCAATACCTGGATGGCGACCACGTCATGCGCACCCTAAAGGCCGGGGCGGATACCTGTGATGTGGTCGCGAAGCTGAGAGCGCACGAGCGGAGCTGGTTGGAGAGCTTCGTAAAGGGCGTTAATCTTTACCTTTCCACCCATTCCGGCAAGTTGCCCGTGGAGTTTTCCCTACTCGAATACCGGCCCGAACCTTTTACCGAGGACGATGTCCTGGGGCTTTGGAGGGCCATGGCCTGGGAGAGTTCCACCGCGGCTCGGGTTGATCCGGTCATGCTGAGCATCCTGGCACGCCTGGGGAAGGAACGAGCTCGGGTTTTGTGGCCCACCGATCCGGCCGTTTCGCCGGACTTGGGGTTGACGGACCTTGGGTGGTTCCGTCCCGAGTCCTTGATGATTCAAGGGTTGGCCGATCGCCGCGCGCCTTTCAGGGTCCCCGGCTTGAGAGGCGGGGCCGTTTGGGCTGTTTCAGGCTCCCAAACGCAGAGCGGCCGGCCCATGACCGCATGCACGCTCAATCAGTCCGTTTCAGCGCCCGGCTTCTGGTATTGGGCAAGG
>JAZDOF010000752.1:0-2323 GCA_043799015.1 Pseudomonadota bacterium
GCCCAAATCGACGGCGTTCACGCGCGGGTTCGTCTTTTCCGAAGCCTCGGGAAGCGGCGACGAAGCTTCCTCAAAGGCGACCCTCACACCCGAGGGCAGTCGAAAGGGCGGATATCGGACTGAGGGGGAAAGGCCGCCCGAAGAGTTATCTACGGTTTGAGCCAGCCCCATCTCGGTAAGGCATCCGATCATGCAGGTCTTGCCGTGGTTGGGACGTCCCACCACGGCCGTAGCTATCAACTTGTCCGTTATACTGATTCCCAGCCGATTCAATTGCTTACATCCTCCCAAGGAGTTTTTGGGAATAGACACTAGGTCGTGCGGGCGTCGGTTCGACACCTCGGGCCGTATGCTCGGCAAGCCTTGCGGAACCAAGCCCCACGGATGCATTGCCGGCATATCGGGATGCGTACGAACCACCGCGCCGTGGGCCCCGCCGCACGATCTTTATGAAGTCGATGAACCGGCCTGAAAGATGCCCTGACGGATGATTGGAGGAACAAGCGGAGGGGAAGTCTTTCGGCCGAGCTCTAAGCCGACCCAACACGGGTAGCCCGATTGAAGCGGCTTCAGGTAAAGCCGAAAACCCGGTGCATAAACGGTCTCCTGGCCTGGGATGACATACGCCCGATGGTTTGAATACCAGGGAAATAGCTATGTGTCAAATCAAAACTACCTATACATCTAACCATTCACGTACGAGAGCGGGAAATCAAGTAGTTCTGGGAGTAATATACAAGACACAGAGGATCGATCGGTTTTGGAGTCTCACGCGGAGTCGCAGAGGCGCGGAGAGAGGGACAGAGAGAAACTCCGCGTCCTCCGCGGCTCCGCGTGAAAAAGGAGCGCGGTATTAAAGATTGTCACCACCGACTTCAGATTTAGGCGGCCTATATCTCTGTTTTCATTCTGTCTTTCTCTCTGCGTTCTCTGCGCACTCTGCGGTGAATTCTTCTTTCCTGTTGAACGGTTACATAATCTGAATGGGCGCCTCTCCCCAATACGCCGGCGCATTAATGCAATGAGCACTAAGCCGCCCGTGCCTGTTGTATCTCACCCTTCTTTTCCCCACGTCCCAGGTTTATTGCATCCACCGGACACGTCTCCCGGCAATCGCCGCAATTCACGCAGTTGACTTCCGCCGGCCGCGTCTCAGCCGGACAGGCGCTTCGACAAGAATCACAGTCATTACATGCGGAAGTCTTGAAATACTTCACGAACGAGACCCGATTCAGAAGCTCCAGCAACCCGGCCGTGGGGCACAGATACCGGCACCAGAAATGGGGGATAATGAGGGCAAGGGCCAGGCCGCCCAGGATGAACCCCGTTCGCCATAGCCAAAGCTGGTCGGCATGCTCGAAGGTAAGAGACACCGAGTTGAAAAAGTCCCCGGTCCTGATCGGTATGGCCCATCTAGGGTTGTTCAGAAAAAAGACCATTACCAGACTCGCTATGACTATCGGGTATTTGGAGAGTGCTTCGACGGCGCGGCCGGCTTTCTCTTTCAATAGGGCAAGCTTGCCGAGAAGCTCGGAAACAAGACCACCGGGGCAGGCCCAACCGCAAAAGGCTCGGCCGAAGACCACACCCGACACGAGCAAACCGATCCAGACCGGTATCCAAAGGTCCCGGCCGGGGCATTGGAGCACCGGGCAATTCCCGCAGCTCACGTAAGGAACCGCGAATGGGCATCGGAACACGCCGTAGAACGAAAACTCCCCGAGGATTACCAGGAAGAGCCCTTGGGAAAGCCTCCTCTTCCAATTGGCCGCCAAAGTCTCACGCATCTTTCACCCCGTACTTTCGGATTAGCCGTTCGCCTTCTTCCGACCGGGCAGGGATAAACCCCGCTGCTTCGAAAAAGGACCGCCCCTTTTCCGATGTGATGAACTTCACGTAGTCCTCGGCAAGGTCCTTGTTGTGAGCGAATTTCATGACGCCTATAACGAAGGTTACCGGGCGAGGCGGTATGAATTCCTCCGGGATCTCGATTACCTCCATCATGCCGGCAAACTGGGCCTTCTTAGTCAGGCGCAGCTCCATGACCGCCGCGTCCCCGGTTCGTTCGATCACGTCCGGTACTACGCTCTGGACGCAATCGCCCACTTTCACCGCGTTTCTTTGTGCCTGCTCCAACACACCGGCCTTCTTGAGTATGATCGTGGACGCTTCCCCGCCCGGCGGTGAGGCATTGGGAACCAGTACGGTCTTTACGCCCGGCTTACCGAGATCTTGAATCCCTTTTATTCCTGCCGGGTTGCCCTTGGGCGTAACCACAACGTACTTCGTGAAACACAGGGGCACGAAATGGAGCATCTTGCCT
>JAZDOF010000338.1:0-5780 GCA_043799015.1 Pseudomonadota bacterium
GAGATTGACGCCACGAATAAGGCCGTTTCCAATAAACGCGGTACGGAATTATAGTGACGCTCCTTGAAATTTGCGGCAAAGTACGCCCGGCGGAACCAAGGAAACGTAGGGGCGGGGTTTATCCCCGCCCGTTCCCTGGACGCCGACGGCGGGCGGGGATAAACCCCGCCCCTACGGATGTATGTTTCGATTCACTCAACCGTTCAGGGTTCCCGCAATTCTCAACGCGTGACACTATAAGTGTACTTATCCACTTTCCCTCTCCGATCGAGGAGAGGGAATAAGGGACTCAATTATGGGCGGTATGAAATACGTTACCTACGAAAAGCCTCGACTCCGTTCCGATCTTCTTCGGACCCAACCGGAGCGTCCGCCGGAGAACCCGGCGTCACCAGCCCTTGGTGGCAACTATTTTGTCGATTTCCGCTCTTCGTATACGCTCTTCCTGCTCCGATTTCCTGGCATAGGCCCGCAGGATCTTCCCTATCAGGTCCGTAGTCTCGGTGGGTTTCCGCATGTAGTCGTACGCCCCGACCTTCAGGCCTTCGATGGCGGTTTCAACCGTCCCATGGCCCGTGAGCATGATGACCTCCACGAGCGGTTTCATCTGCTTGATTTCGCGAAGGGTTTGTACGCCGTCCTTACCGGGCATGAGAACATCCAGGACCACTACGTCAACCGTTTTTTCGCGCAAAACGGCCAGGCATTCATCTCCGCTCGACGCTTTGAATACCTTGAATCCCCGTGTTTCCAGACGTTCGCCCAATGTTTCCACGAACTCCGGTTCGTCATCAACCAGCAGCACCCTGACTTCCATGGTTCGGTCCTCTAACCCTTATTTGTCGTGCTTTGTGTCCATGATTTGTTGTGCAGTGCCGAACTCGCCCTCTTCGGCAAAAGAAGCCGCGGCCATGGCGTTCTCCAATTTCTGTTTGTAGGAGTAGGCTTCTTTCAGCACCTTAACGAGCTTTTCCATTTCCACGGGCTTCTGCAAGTAAGCAAAAGCACCGAGGCGCCGGGCCTCCGTTTCATCCTTGTCCGACCCATGGCCGGTGAGCATAATCACTTGGACATGAGGATAGGCTTGTCTCACCCGACGCAGCACCTCCATGCCGTCAATGCCCGGCATTTTGAGGTCCAAGACCATTACGTCGGGGACATCTTCCTGAACTCGTTGAAGGGCCTGTTCTCCGCTCAGGGCTAGTTCCGGCGTAAGGTCGCGCATTCTCATGCGTTCGGCGAGGGTTTGAACAAAGTCTTCCTCGTCATCTACCATAAGTACCTTGAATTCCTTCATTCGTATCCTCCAGCACCATGCTGTTACAGCTAAAACATCACACCGGAATGGAGAAGAGTTTCAAGCGTGCTCCGCCCAGTCCCACCGCTTCAACAAACGATTCACGAACTTGTGCGGTACCGTACCACACTCTCACGTGGGCGAGCCCGATCGTTTCAAGGAACGAATTCCTTCGGTTTGTTCCGTAGAGAATTTCCGAAGCCATGTCGTGACAGTTCTCCTCCGCGAACGCCGCGGCCGCAAACGCTTTGCTCAAATTAGGCAAAACAAAGGCCGCCTCTCGCATTTCCGGAATCCGCGTGTCCGCCGTCTCAAGGGCCATCTTGTGTTCGCCTTCTTCAGCAAAGGCTACGGCGGCAAACCAACTCTCCATCTTTTGTTTCCAGCTCATCGGCTCCTCCTGCCCGGTAAGGATCGTCGGCGGACGAAGGGTATCATGGTTGAGGGCTCCTGAGACGATCGATCTCAGAAACCGCATTGTTTCCAACACTACTTTACACTTTTCCCGGCTTTGGTGAAAAGGGGCCCAACTCCTACTCCAAACAAAAGGTCTCGGCTTGCCGTCATGGGCCCTCACCAGCTCGTCCACCGCAGCGACAAGGGCCGGAACCACCGGCGAGCCTTCTCTCAGGGGACGGTTGGCCGTGAAGGCGGCCACCGCTTCGGCTAGGCCGGAATCGCGCATGGACCCGACATGGATGGGATGGATTAGGGTCCGGACATGGGCCTGGGCCCACTCGGCCAACCACGGCGGAACGTCACGCCAACCGCCTTCCACAAAAAAATGGAGTTCCATATTAGCCGGGGTTTCTCGCTCCACCTTTTCCATGAAGGTCGGCAAAACATCCGCACCGTCGTGACCACCGGCTTCTCCGACGACCGCGGCCTCAACCAAATTCAGCGCCGCGGACAAACATGAGCCGCAACCATGGTCATCACCCGGCATCCTCTTGGTGAAGCCCGCTTGAAGCCGAGGCGGTTCCGGACCCGGCTCGAAGGTCGTCCGACCTACGCACAGGGCCAACACCTTGACCGGAGGATTGAAGAAGACTCCCACCACTTCCGAAAAAATCCGATCCAAGGACTTCTTCTTGGTGCTTCTGCCTTCCTTCTTTTTTTCCGGTGAAATCCCGGAGGTCTTCCATATCCTTGCTACGGTTGCGTTGCTCACTCCCAACGCCTTTGCCAGGGCCCTGGTGGTCCATTGGGGCGCATCGGCCGGCTTTGTGTTGAGGGTGGCGTCAACGACGGCCTGTCTGGTCGCGGGATCAAGCCTCCGTGAGCTCGGACCGCGGGGTGCGTCCTTGGCAAGCCCTTCGGGTCCCTGTTCCTCGAATCGCTTCTTCCAAAGCAATACAGTAGGGCGCGTGGTATTCAACCGGGTCGCGATCGCCCCCGCGGGCAGCCCGTCCGCGGCCAATAAGCATATCTGGGCCCTGAACGCCACTCGCTGAGGCGTGGTCTTGGCACGCACCCAGGCTTCCAGTTGGTTGCGCTGCTGCGCGGTCATATGAAGATGCCCGGTTTTTTTTTCCATAATTCTTGAATAACATCCCAACGATCTAATGGCAAGTTTTTTCTGTAACAGAAAATAATTTTATGCTTCCCGCATGGCTTTTATTAACCGGATATGTCGATGCTGTCTCGCTTGAATCACTAAATCCTTTTTATAAAAGCGCGCCTCCGTTTTGGCCCGGAGCGCCCATTACATGCCGACGATGATGCAGGGCGGGGGACCGCCGATCCGAACCGACATGCTCAGCCTCTCCGCGATTAACCTGACCGATTCCATACAGGGGTCGGAGGCGAACTGAGCTAAGGCCTGGTCGGAAGCGCCGACGGCTTGTATCACAATCCGTTTCCCCTGGTTTTCTTCTATGCTCAGATGAATGACCGCGCCTGCCTCGACTTGGTCCATGAGCAGGGATATACATTCAAAAAGGATCATTTGGACGGCCAAGGGGTCGGTAACCACCGTGCAGCGACCATCATACGGTACGACATTCAGGGTCATTCCCTTCAACCGGGCAAATCTCCGGGACAGGAATTCGGTTTGGACCAAGGCTTGGTTCAAGTCCACGGAGGCCGTTTTGTCGTCGGGAACATGGGCGAAGGCATTCAGCTTGTTTGAAAGATCTACGCCGCGCGCCACCTGTTCCGTTATTCGGGTGAGGGTGCGAAGGAACTTATCACGGGGCGGTGGAGCGCCTTCCTTTGCATAACATATGATATCCTCCAACAACCCGGCGGATTCCTTAATGATGGCAAGGACGTTTTTCACCTCGTGGGTGACTCCTGCCGTGATCTTTCCCATGAACGCTGCTTTTTCCGATTCCATATGTGATCGACCTTTCAAACGGGCTTACTCAGGGCTTCTCTGATCTTGGTCACCAACCCTTCGATGTCCAATGGTTTCATGAGATAATCGAAGGCCCCCATCTGCATACCCTTCATTCCATCCCCGACGGATCCCATGCCGGTTAACAGAATTACGGCCATGGCCGGGTGGTCCTCTTTGATTCGGTTGAGCACCGTAAGGCCGTTCATCCCGGGCATCATCAGATCCAGAACCACGATATCCGGGACCTCTTCGGAGATGCAACGGAGCGCCTCCTGTCCACCACCGGCCGTTCTCACTCTCATACCTCTAAGGGTGAGCCTCTCCGCCAAAGTGGACGCAAACTCCTGTTCATCATCGACCAGCAGTACGTTCCAATTGTCCATACTAGCCCTCTCCGACTTCTTTGGGTTTCTTGGGTAGATATACCACAAACCTCGTTCCCTGACCCGGCTTGCTTCCCACCTCTATGTCTCCGCCCAGCCGCTTCACGATTCCGTAGGTGATGGACAGGCCGAGTCCCGTACCGGTCCCTTTCTTGGTAGTGAAGAACGGTTCGAAAATGTGCTTCAACGTTTGTTCCGACATGCCGACCCCGTTGTCCTGGAAAGAAACGCCTATATAATCGAGGTCTTTTTCCCACGTTGTGACGGATACTACCCCGCCGTCCTTAACCGCGGCAAACGCGTTGTTAAGAATATTGAGGAAGACTTGCTGCAACTGTCCGCGGTCGGAAGCTATGCGGGGGA
This sequence comes from Pseudomonadota bacterium, assembly GCA_043799015.1. Classification (GTDB taxonomy): domain Bacteria; phylum Desulfobacterota; class Desulfomonilia; order Desulfomonilales; family Desulfomonilaceae; genus JAZDOF01. Next base: position 4,385 of record JAZDOF010000338.1, read on the forward strand.
GGTCCGGGGCCAGATGCAAAGGTAGGTTGATACTCCTGTGCAAGGCATCCTTTTCCAGAAAGCTCAAGGTTTCTTTCAACACCTCGTTGGCATCCAGGACCTCTATTTCCACTTCCATTCTCCTGGCAAATCCCAGGAGTCGGTGGGTAATGGTACGGCACCTGTCCACCGACTGGGTAATGGCTTGAACCAGTCCGAGAAACTTCTCCTTCTGCGGGAATTCCGGATTCAGCCCTATCAGGTCCTTCATAAGACCGGCCTTCTCATTGACTATAGCCATTGGGTTGTTGATTTCGTGAGCCACTCCGGCCGCGAGCCTACCGATGGACGAGAGTTTGTGACTCTGTTGAACCTCCCGAAAGGCAAGTTCCCTCCTTTCATCACTGGTTCTCATGCGGTCCACGAGTACGCGGGTCAACCTCATCACCACCAACACTATAACCAGGACACTGACGCCGAAGACGATGAGCAGCTCGCTCTTAAGCGTGTACCAAGCTTTGAATATCTCGGCCTTGGTTTTCACGATCATGAGGATGAAATCCGACCGGGTAAAGTACGAATAAGCAACCAGGACGTCCCTGCCCATGGGGTCTTTACGCTCCACCACCGCCGCATCGTAGCAAGCCGGCGGCACCCAATCCGGGCGCTCTTCAAGCACTTTCCCGTAAAATTTGGAGGAGGTTTGAAGGACCCCATTTCGATTGAGGAGAAAAGCGTCACTCCGGGAATCGAGACTCATCGCGGCGATCAATTCATCGAATCGCCGTGTGTCTATGGTCGCGCGTACGACCCACCACGCATCTCCAGTCTGATTTTGATGCTGCACCGCGATGACCACGTGCGGGAACCGCCGGTAACCCAGAAAGACGTCACTGATGTAAACGCCGTTGACCTTCACATGGTCAAACCATTCCTGGTCCATGTAAGTCTTGCCCTTGAGGTCGTACGGCCCCGCATAGCTCACCTGAACCCCGTTGGAGTCAATCAGCCCCAAATCCACGAAGCCTTCGAACTCCTGTTTCAGGACGCGAAAGACACGGTGCATTTTCTTCTCGTCCGCCAGTTCCTCGTGGGAGTACGCGGACGCGATGAAACGGACGGTAGCCAATCTGTTTGCCAGGAAAAGTTCGAAAGAGTGCTTGGCTTTGTTGACCAAGACCCTCATCGGCTCCTCTGTTTCTCCCCTAAGAGCCGACTGATACTGAAAATAGTTGATTAGGGCCATCAGCACCAGAGGCGCCACGGTTATGATCAGCATTAGGATGGATATATTGCGCCTGATTATCGCATACCGACGCTGCCCTTCGATTTGGTCGGGCATGCCGAGGATCCCGCCGAAGAGGGAGCTGATACGTCCTTTGATGTCCATATTTCCCTCAAGAAAGAAATTGTTCGC
>JAZDOF010000339.1:0-4829 GCA_043799015.1 Pseudomonadota bacterium
GGACCTCGTGTATGAGATGACGAAGACGCTTTTCGAGAACACGGGCCGAGTAGGCCACGCCAAGGCCAAGGAGTTCGATGTGAACCTCGCGACCCGAGGCGTCACCATCCCCTTACATCCGGGCGCGGCTAAATACTACAAGGAAAAGCTGCCGGGTTGATGGAGCCGGCTGCGGCAAGGCGTGAGTTCACCGGGGAGGACCTCCTTGTGGAAATTGCCTTCCCCCGCACCCCCATACCTAAGAATTTTCAAGTGCTTGCGGCCGAGAGGCACCCGGCTACCATGCGACGGCAATACCTAAAGGCCTTCATGCAAGCGATTGCTCCGCGGCAAATGAGCCGCGCCCGGACCCTGACCGCGGCGGGATTGGCACTGGCCGCGCTGATGATGTTGTTCCCCATACCTGCGGTGACGGTGCGCATGGCCGCCGGAACCCAAGGCCTCGTGTGGGCGGTGCCGGCACCGGCCGGGTTCGAGTTTCGTCTAGTCTGGACCCATACCGTCAGTCGTCGGGAGGTGGCCGAGCAATACACCGTCGATTCCAACGGCAACATCCGGCTCTGTAGTATGGTTTTCGACCATGAGGGCCCCAATCTCCCTGCCGGCCCGGAAGCCGGCACGTCATGGCGTTTCGAGGGAAAAAGCGTGACCGTAACAGGCTACAACCAATGTTTCGATCGGCTCAACCTAGGGGTGTCCCCGTATGGTCACCACCTGGAGACGGGGTCATGGAAGTGGGACATGCATGCCGGCGTGGGTCCCGACCGGTTGATACGTGTCGCTGTTGAACGAACCCCATTGGCCCTGATTCTCTTTTCACAGGTCCGGCAATGGCCGAACATCAACCATCAACCCTGATTTCCCCCGGAGAATCGACCTCCCCGCCCGATGAAGAACACCCGGTCCGAAGGTTGACGGGGTGGTGGTCTTCTGCGGTCCCCATCCTCGGTGTCTCTCTCGCTGCCTTTCATGTGTACACGGCGGCCTATCTGCCTTTGGCGCCCCAGTTGCAGCGCTCCATACATCTGGCCCTGGGCCTTGCAATGATTTTCCTGCTTTATCCGGTACGACGAGGCCCCACGAGCCAAACCGCGCCGCCGTTGCTCGATATTGTGCTGGCCTTAGCCGGCCTCTCGGCGGGTCTGTACCATGTGGTTTTCTATGAGCAGCTCCTTGGTCGCACCGGCATAAATACAGCGACGGATTATGTGGTAGCCGCGGCCGCGGTCCTTTTGGTAATGGAGGCGTGCCGCCGCATCGTGGGTTGGCCCATGGTCCTGGTTGCAGGGAGCTTCCTGGCCTACGCCCTGTGGGGGAACTACTTGCCCGGCCTTTTCTCACATCGGGGATCGTCGTTGGAACGGGTGCTCGAACACTCATACCTCGGCCTCGAAGGCATCATGGGCATACCCCTCGGAGTATCGGCCACATTGATCTTCGTGTATCTCTTGTTTGCCCAATTCCTTGAGAAAACCGGCATCCGGGCGTTCTTCATCGACATCGCCATGGCTATCACCGGTTGGAGCCCGGGCGGGCCGGCCAAAGCCGCTGTGGTGTCCAGTGCATTTGAAGGGACTATTTCCGGCTCATCCATCGCCAATACCGCGGGGTCCGGTTCTTTCACCATCCCCATGATGAAGAAATTGGGCTATCGTCCCGAGTTTGCCGCGGCCGTCGAAGCTTCCGCATCGACCGGGGGCCAAATCATGCCCCCCGTGATGGGCGCGGCCGCGTTTATCATGGTGGAGTTCCTGAACATGCCCTACGGGGACATTGTGAAGGCCGCGGCCATTCCTGCCGTCCTGTATTTCACCGGCGTATTCCTGATGGTTCATTTCGAGGCGGTACGAGAAGGGCTAAAGGGCTTGCCACGAGCCGACCTGCCTCGGTTGAGCGATGTGGTCCTCCGGCAGGGGTACCTCATCATACCGCTGGTACTGATCATTTGGTTGATGGATTCCGGAACGGGTCCGGCAAAGGCCGCCGTATGGTCCATCGCATTGGCCTGGGGCTTGGGTGCGCTAAAGAAGCCTACACGTATGGGGCCGCGTGAGGTGCTTCAAACCATGAGCGACGCGGCAGTGCAGGCGCTTCCGGTGATCGCCACCTGCGCGACGGCGGGCATAATCGTGGGAGTGGTTACCTTGACGGGGATCGGCCTGAAACTGTCCGCCAACATGGTCGATCTTGCCGGCAACAGCCTGGCCGCGGCGCTCTTCATGACCATGTTGGCCTCTTTGGTTCTGGGCATGGGCATACCCACCACCGCAACCTATGTGGTACTTGCTACCATGGCCGCTCCTGCCCTTCAGAATCTGGGCGTGGAACCCATTGCGGCCCATCTGTTCGTTTTTTACTTTGGGGTCGTTGCGGACATTACGCCGCCGGTGGCCCTAGCCGTGTACACCGCGGCCGCCATAGCCGGGTCGGACCCGTGGAAGGCGGGCATTGAAGCGGTGAAACTCTCATTGGGCGCTTTTCTCATCCCGTACATCTTCGCTGTGTCACCGGTGATGGTGTTGGTTGGTGCCACACCTCTTCTCATAATCCAAATGCTTATCACCGCGATAGGTGGCATGGCCGCGCTCAGTGCCGCGGTGGCCGGTTTTTGGACCGTACGGCTCAGTGCAATTGAGCGGTTGGCACTGTTGGGAGGGGGGCTCATGTTGGTAGACCCGGGACAATTGACGGACTTGATAGGGATCGCAATCGTGGGAGCAGTGTATCTGCGACAGAAGCTCGGCCCACTTCGAGGGGACCAAGAACCGCGAGCGTAGTAGCGGGGAAAGTGACGCGTTTCAGTCGGCCCGCTTCCAAATCCTAATGATATAACCCGGTTGGGGTTTGCAGCATCCGAACGGAGACACAGTGGGTTTCCCATAGCTCGGATCGAGATAGGTAAAATCCGGTCCCACACGAACGTACTTTTTTCCCACATGGGGATCGTTCAGCAAATCACACTGATCCTGGACGATGTAGGTAGGATTCGTGCCTATGAGGTACTCCTTCAGTTGAACGATGAGAGATTCCCTTTCCGCAGGCTCTCGGCTCCGGGCAATTGATTTCTTGATGGCGATGACCCGCCGGTCCGACAAGGACCAAGTGTCGATGGTTCGCAACTTGCTGAAATATGGAATGGCTCCGCTGTCGTGAAGCATTATGGTATCGTTGGGCTGGGCATTGTCCCTCAGCCACATTCCCGCTGCGACATGTCCGCTGCGGATGCCCGCGGCTACAGCCCTGCCGCCGGCACAGTACCTCATGAAGCCGAGGTTGATGTCCTTGTTCCACATGTAGTAAAGATCGCCGAACCGGACCACCAAAAGGCATACCAACAGGATGGCGACCGCAGGCCTTAAGAAATGGTCGTCCCGCAATTCGCCTCTCGGGAAAGACAACAGCGCACAAAGAGTCAACATTGGTACAAGGGGTGTGTAGTACCTTAACGCGTCGTCGGTCGTCACATGATAGCCCAGACTGATCAAGTAAAGGGAGTAGAGCCCCGCGGCAAAGGCGGCGAACAGTAACGGCAGAGGGGGAAACCATTTGGGGTCGTTGGTCTTTCCTCGTCTCATACCGGCGGTAATGGCGACAAACCACACGACATTGCAGTCCACCAAGCAGAAGGACAGGAAGCGCAACAAACCCTTCAGCGTGGTTTCGGGCAGGCCCGCCAAAGGGGTCTTCAAATGGAAGGGCTCGGGAATAACGGTGCCGAAATAGTCCCACTTCCATATTAAATAGATCACGAACGGGACCCCGAAAACGGCCGAGAACACGATTAACGATCGCCGGCACCTGGTTCGGCGGGCCGCTGCAACGTCGAAGACGAAGACTGCCGCGAACAGTAAGGCCCCATCCGGCCTAGTAAGCGTAAGCAGCAAGCACAGGAAGCCCTTCAACACGGGGAGAGTCGATCCGGGGGGATCACTCGCCAGGCTGCGGACCTGCGCGATTACTACGCCCCCGACCAACGCGGCAAACATTGTGGTTTCAAGTCCGGCCGGTGTCCAGAGAATCAGGGGCGGGCCGGAGGCAACCAATAACCCTGACCAAAGCACGGCCTGTCGGGATTCGTGAAGCTGCCGTGCGAACAATTGCACCCCGACGATAAGGGCCACTCCGCAGCAGGCCATGAGGAACGCCGTCCATTTGAGGGCGTCGAGACCCGCGAATATAAATAGGGCCTCGATGAGAACCAGTAATGCATTAGTATAAACCTCAACCCTTTCACCCTGATTGAAGACCGGTCCGTACCCGTCGACCATATTATGTGCGCATCTCAAGCTTATGTATGCATCGTCCACCGTAAAATCCGCCACGCACAGCACCATGACGAGGTAGACGAGCGACGGCGCCGACCAGGCGGCAATCCTGAGAAGCGCCAAGTTAATGGACCGGGTGTCGGTTTTCGAGTCGGCCAACTATCGACTCCTCAAGTGTCCGAAACGGACAAAAAGTGATCCCGACCGGGTTGTGGATAACGCTGATCGAGGTGATATGCGGCTCCTTCAAGTCGCTTCGAATGGTGTCCGGGGGCGGAGCGGGACTCATACCTTACATGATGAGAACCCAAGCCTCTCGCTATGTTCAACATCCCATCCATCATCCGGCATTACCCCTCGTCGGCCAGACGCCACACGGCCTCGGCCAAGCCGGCGGTTACCTTTGCGAATGCAGGGTAGTTGAGGCGATCGGGCGTGTCCGTGGTCTGGTGGTAATGCTCGCCGTATCGGACGTAAACCGTATCGGTAACCATCAAAGCCTTGAAGCCCAGAGCCCAGAAATTCCTATGGTCCGAAAGGGAAAGTCCTGGCACCGCTTCCTCC
>JAZDOF010000346.1:0-8538 GCA_043799015.1 Pseudomonadota bacterium
ACCGTCGTCCCGTCCTTTACGTAAATTACCGAATTGGACGTGACGCCTTGCTCCACCGCCCATCCAAAAACCATATCATCGAGTTCCCTCTGCGTGGGGGCTCGTTCGACGGTGTATTCCTTTCCTTGGTGCACGGCCTTGGCGGGGGCTAGGTCGGCAGCCGACCGGATAGCGTTAATGGGGGACTGCTGGACGATGATCCCGCCATCCATGAGTGACTTGAAATCAACGAACCGCCGCGTAAGGTAGTCTTCAAGGCGGTCTATACGCGGCATCCCCAGAATACGAAGGTTCTTTCGCCGTTTTAGAATCTCCACGGCCCCTTCTTCATAATCGGGTGCGGCCACCACTTCCAAGTAGTTCCGGGATATCAACTCGGCGGTTGCCTTGTTCACGCTTCGATTAAAGACCGCGGCCCCGCCGAATGCCGCGATTCGGTCGGCTAGGTCCGCTTTGCGGTAGGCATGCTCGATACAATCGTCCACAGCTACCCCTGAAGGGTTATTGTGTTTCATGATCGCGCATGCCGGTTGTTTCATCATGAATTTCAGAATGTTCAGCGCATTGTCCACGTCGGTGAGGTTGGTTTTTCCAGGGTGCTTCCCGGGCTGGATCATCTCCGCCTCGGTGAGCGCGCTCACCATACCCATACCGGGGTGAATGAAGGCGCATTCGCCCAAAGTGATACAGCCCCCGGTGAGTTCAAACATGGCCGCTTCCTGACCTGGGTTTTCGCCGTAGCGTAGGCCTTTCTCGACGATTTCGCCGGACGATTCCGGGAGCTTCCAGGACCTCTTCCGATATACAAGCGTTTGATCTCCGAAGCTGATCGTCATAACTTCCGGAAAATGGTCGTCCATGATGGTTTTGTACTTCCTCCGAATGTCTTCCATCCGTTTCTCCCTTTCGATGCTGAAGATTACCGTCGAAGGCCCTGGGGCGATAGCGGTATGCAACTGAATCCGGGCCTTCGCCGAAACGCCAACGCGCCGGGATCCGCGCATACGCGGCCCTCGAAGGCAGGGGGGCCGCCTTATCATATGGAGTTACCATACGATAAGGCGGATGTTTCGTCCGTCTCCGCCGTACGAGAATAGCAGTTGTAGGTCGAACCTTCCAAGCAAAGTTCTCATGTGTTAGGCTTAACCGCTGAATATGGGCAACACCGGTATTGAAGTCCGATGACGTCACCCCTCCGGGGTGAATTTGCGGTCCGGGCCGCCGGTGGACGGTCGTTTGAGGCCACTGTGAGAACGGGTCCGGGATGGTCGGTCCGGGAAAACGGGCCGCCGAACCGTCAACGCCCTTAGAGGAGGGATTTACTTGGCGAAGCAAGCGGAAATAGTGCCGACCAAACGATCCGGACCGTACGCAGGATGGTTGATCTTTTTTGCGGTCGGGTTCATAGCGGGCGTATTCTTCTCTGCATGGAAACTGGACAAGGCCGTACCACACGCGACTTCAAAGCAATCGGCCGATCATCCTCCGGCGGTCGATGAGAAAGAGGCCCGAAATAATCGTATGGCGGGACTGGAGAAGATGGTTCAACGTGAACCGGACAATGTCTCGGCCCTTGTGCAATTGGCCAACGACCATTTCGACGCCGGCGCTTACGACAAAGCCGCGGCGACGTACGAAAAAGCCCTCGGGCATGACCCTCGTAACCCGGACGTCCTAACCGATATGGGCACCAGCTATAGGCGCTTGGGTAGGCCGCAGGACGCGGTGGCCGCCTATGGTAAAGCCCTGGAGTTGGACCCGGATCACTCCATGGCACTGTTCAATCTTGGAATAGTGCTTCGGGACGACCTTAAGAAGCCGGATGAAGCCCTTCGAATATGGGAGACCTTTCTCGCTAAACATCAATCGGCGCCGCATGCCGTCATGATTCGCCCGTGGGTGGAAGAATTGAAGAAGCGCGGCAAGTGACCATCCGAGGGGGAGCACAATCTTCAAAATAGGAGAAGAATCGTTTGACCGAGCATCGCCTCCCACCCAACCTGTGCTCCTGGTCAAAACCCAATGCGTTAGGCTTCAGGAAGTAAACATTCACTCTTGTGGGGCTTGCCGGCCTGCCGAGATCACACCAAGAAAATTCGCAGACTGGAAAGCCTGCGCCACGTTGAGATTGGAATTTACCGCCCGTAAGTGAGTGGTTACGCCAAAACATGATATCCAAGTTGCATTTATATTAATTAGTATGCTATTATATTACAAAATAACCCGATAGATTTTCTTTGGTTACGGTTTGGACCGGCGAAAGGCAAACCCTTCAAGGAGGACAACCCATGACTCGAACCGCCGTTTTACTTGCGGCCGTTATCGCCCTTTTCATCTCCGCATCTTCCCCATGTGCGGCTCAGGAGCGTTTTTCCTTCGGGCTGGATCGCGATTCGGAATGTTTGGACAGGAATTATCCTCCACCATGCATCTTTCCGGGAATAGACAGTCCTTGCGCCGTTCCGTGTCGTCCCGACGGGTTGCAGTGTGTGTCGGTCCCGTGTGCCTTTGAAACCGCTTGTCCGTCTCAACGACTGCCGTGTCACGGGGTGTCCTATGGAAACAATCCTTACCCCTTGTTTCGTTTGAACGATCCGTCATGATGGACGCGGCATGGTAACCCGGTAACCATTCACTCTTGTGGGGCAGGCTTTCCAGCCTGCCGAGATCGCACTAAGGAAATTCGCAGGCTAGAAAGCCTGCGCCACGTTGAGATTGGAATTTTCCGCCCGTAAGTGAATGGTTACGTAACCCGCAGGATGGTACTGGACGCTAACACCAATCTCGGGTAAAATGATCTTGAATCGACTCATTCGCCCACACCGCATTTCCGGTGGCGGGCATTTTGTTTATTGCGCAGCGTCATTCGGAAGGAAGGTCATGTCCCCGCGTTCAGTTATCTGGAACTGCGTGTTTTTTCTGGTAGTGGGCCCTTGGGTCCTCTTTGGGGGGATTGAGGAAGCGCCGGCGGCATCGGACGGGTTTTCACCCCGCATGCGCTTGAGCGTCATTCGGCCTGGCGATCCGGTGGCCGGCGAATACGAGAAGCTTGGAACCATCGATCAAATCCTGGCCATACCCTTGACTCGGCATTCCGCGGGATCGGACCTGAGACCCGGTAGCGGTTCGGGCCCGGAAGTTTGGGAGGGGAATAGAGGGGTGCGAGCCGAGAGAAACAGCCTTCTCACGGAGTTTTTCGGCTCACAAAGTCTTTTGGAGGATTTCGGACGCGATTGGCTGAGGCTTGCCTTGGCGTCGTCGTACAAAGGCGGGGCCTACCACAGGGCATTATCCATTCTCGACACGGACAGGGAATTCTTTCAGGTAGGTAGACTTGCGGTGGACCCGCGGGGTCTGTACTCAAGTTTCGAAATCCAAGTGGATAGGTCGAAATACACGCTGAGACTGGTCGGCATGCGCGGCGATAAAGAGGTGGAGTTGTATTTTTCCCGCGTGGGCCTGGGTTCGACCGAATTCCCGACCCCCAGAGGTCGTTTCTATATAACAAGGATTTTTGACGATCGACCCCTGTGGATACCCCCGCTTGACCGACCCTGGGCTTTGGGGCATACGCCCAGTCACTCGGTGTACGGGGGCCACATGATGCCGTTTTTCACCAAGAAAGCGCTCAAGCAAATGGAGGGAGAGGATTCGGCGCCTGAGCGGATAGCTTCCAAGATGGAGATGGTGGATTCGGGCGCATATCGAGTCCACGGCACCGATTCTCCTTGGAGCGTGGGGTCCGCCCAGTCCCACGGATGCGTTCGCATGTTGAATAAGAGCGTCAAGGCCCTCGCGGACAATCTAAAGATATACGTTGGGACGACCTCCCGTGGAGTGTCCCCCAATGGGCCGTACGTCAATTTGGCGCGTCCGGTGAAGCTGGTGCTGTACTAGCGCGGGTGTTGCGCATACCCCCCCGGCAATCTTCACGTCCTTGAAAACGCTCGGCGTCACTGCTGCTATCCCTCGGTCGCGGCACGGTCTTTCGCCTTTGCCGACGCGCACAATGCCTGCCCCACGGACAATCCTCCGTCATTGGGGGGGACGCTGCCGTGCTGGAGGACCTTGAAATCTTTCTTTTCCAGAAGCGCTGCGGTCCGTTCGGTAAGTAGTCGGTTCTGGAAACACCCTCCGGAAAGCCCCACGATGTTTGTCCCGTATCTTACTCTCAGGATGGACATGACCGCGCCTACGATCGCTGCCAGCGTATTGTGAAAGCGTGCCGCAACGATCCCTGCCGGGGATCCGTTCAAGACGTCCGTGACCAACTCTCGAATAAGAGCGTACGAATCCACCTCCAGGGGTATGCTTTCCTCTGTCGACCGGAATGGATAGGAGCCCGTCTCATCCCTGTCGGCCACTCCTTCGAACCACATTGCCGCTTGCCCCTCGAAGGTGACCCGGCGTCGGAAGCCTGCGGCCGTCGCAGCGGCGTCGAATAGTCGGCCCACCGACGAAGTGAGCGGTGAGTTGATCCCTTTGACGGCCGCCTCCAACCAAAGTCGTGCAGCGTCGGCCCTGTCGCCGAAAATCGGCAGAACGCGATCGGGAAGCGCCCCGCCTTCCGCCAGGAGTCCGGCAAGAATCCTCATGGGCTCCCTTACGGCAGCTTCTCCTCCGGGTAACGGGTAGTAGCTGAAATGGGCCGCTCGCGTAAAACCGTGGAAGTCGGCGATCAAGAATTCTCCACCCCATATTGCCGCGTCCGTTCCGTACCCCGTCCCATCAAATACCGCCACAGGAACAGGACCGGAAATCCCGTGCTCGCCCAAAAGTGCCATTGCGTGCGCGTGGTGATGGAACACCTCCTCCACCGGTATCCCCATCTCCCTGGCAAGCGATCCGCTGAAGTATTCCGGGTGCGGGTCCACGACGACAATGTCCGGCTTCACGTCCAAGTATTCGGTCAGAACACGGACGGACGCGCTGAAATATTGCTGGGCAAGGAGCGAGGCCAGATCGCCCACATGAGGTCCGGGGATTACCTGATCGCCCTTGACGACCGTGAGGGCGCACTTGAGGTCGCCGCCGGCGGCAACAATGACGGAATGGGGAGTCCGGCCCACAGGATCCTGATCCGCCGCTCCCGACGTTTCCTCGGTGAAGTCCGGCAGCCGAAGGGCGCCGGGCACAAGACCTCGTGAACGTCTGAAAACGGTTGGACGTCCTGCGATAACTCGGAAGATGGAGTCGTCGGCAGGAAGCACGATTTCTCGGTCGTGGAGCAAAAAGATGTCTGCCTGGTCCCTCAACCGATCGAGGGCCTCCTTGTTGTCCTTGACAATGGGCTCCTCGGACCTGTTCCCCGAAGTCATGACGAGAACACGAGGCCGTTGGGAGGGATGCACGGCCGGATGCCCAAAAAGAAGATGATGAATAGGCGAGTATGGGAGCATGACTCCGAGGGTCCCCATGAATGGGGCCGTATTTGCCGCTACCGATCGTCGTCCCGCGGTTCCGAGCAGCACTATGGGCCTAACGGGCGACTCCAGTACACTTACCTCGACGTCGTCCACGGCACAGTACTTCCGAACCTCTTCGGTATTGCTCATCATGACTGCGAAGGGCTTTTCCTCGCGGCCTTTACGGTCTCTCAGGAGTCGCACCGCTTCGGGGTTGAGCGCGTCACAAGCCAAATGAAAACCGCCGATACCCTTGACGGCTACGATATTGCCGGACTTCAGGCGCCTAATCGCCTCCGGAATCGGATCCCCGTGTATTGGACGTCCTCCGGCATCCGTGAGCCACAAAGTCGGACCGCATCGAGGGCAAGAATTAGTCTGAGAGTGAAACCTCCCGTCGACCGGGGAGCGGTACTCCGTGAGGCATTCAGGGCACATGGTGAAGTCCGACATGCTGGTGCGCTCACGATCGTACGGAAACGATCGAACAACGGTGAAACGCGGGCCGCACAGCGTACAGGTGATGAAAGGATAAAGGAAACGACGATCCGAAGGGTCGAACAACTCCGCGAGGCATTCGGGACATACCGCGACGTCGGGTGGGATGGGAGTACGAGCTGGAACCCCTGCACCGCTTGCTTGGATTCGGAAGCCGTTCTCCCAAATGACCGGGATGCTGCGGGCCTCCATATGGTCGATTCGTCCGGGAAACGGAACGGAGGAGGGCAGTCGGGTCTCAAAAGCGGCACACGATTCCGCCCGACCTTCCACTTCCACCACAACCTCGGAAGGGGTATTGATAACCCAACCCGACAGACCCAGTTCCACAGCCAGTCGATATATGGTGGGCCGGCAGCCGATTCCCTGAAGTATCCCCAAGAGAACCAACCGTCTACGCACTATTTCATTTGTGGGCATTTTTAGCGATGCCGCATTAGGAACGCACCCGGTTCTATGCCGGATCGGGCTGACTGCCCCGTTTCAATCTGAGCAGCGCCCGTCGACCGATGTCTTTCCTGTATTGCACGCCTTCCCAGGAGATGCACCGAACGGCTCGGTAGGCGAGTTCCACGGCCTGTTTGATGTCCGCGCCCTTTGCCGTTACGCCGAGGACCCGACCGCCCGACGTGACGAAACCTTGATCGTTACTTGCCGTGCCTGCATGAAAAACCTTAACGCCTTCAATCCTATCCGCATCCTCCAGACCCGAAATGAGCCGGCCTTTCTCATAAGACCCCGGATATCCGCCCGAGGCCAGTACCACGCAGACCGAGTCATTAGGCTCCCATTCAATGGTGGTTCCCGCGAGTTTTCCCTCCGCGGCGGCCCACATAGGGGGGACGATGTCGCTCTTCATGCGGAATACCAGCGGCTGGGCTTCCGGATCGCCCATGCGGCAGTTGAATTCGAGAACTCTCGGGATCCCATCTTTGATCATGAGCCCCGCGTAAAGGAACCCCAAGTATGGGAAGCCTTCATGCTCCATAGCCCTCACCGTCGGGATCATGATCTCGTTCATTATACGATCGTGAATTGCGGGGGTTATTACCGGAGCAGGCGAATAGGCCCCCATTCCACCGGTGTTGGGGCCCTGATCGTCGTCGAAAACCGGCTTGTGGTCCTGGGAGCCGGCCAAAGGCAGCACGGTTTTACCGTCCGAAAAGGCTATGAATGACGCCTCTTCGCCGTCCATGAATTCCTCGACGACAACTCTGTTGCCGGCGTCGCCGAACGCTCTTTGCCGCATGATAAGGTCAATGGCCCCAAGGGATTCATCCCTTGTCCGGCACACGATGACGCCCTTGCCCGCTGCCAGGCCGTCAGCCTTGACCACTAGGGGGCCCGACCGCTCCAGAAGGTAGGAGCGTGCCTTTTCATAATCGTTGAAAACCGCAAAATCACCTGAAGGGATGCCGTGCCGGGCCATGAGCTCCTTGGAAAAAGCCTTGCTCCCTTCGATCTCCGCGGCTTTACCGGACGGCCCGAACACCATTATCCCCGATTGCCGGAGGACATCGGCAAGTCCCATGACGAGAGGGGCTTCCGGTCCTACGACGGCAAGGTCCACGCGCTCGGTGACGGCGAGGTTTGCGAGGCCCTTGACGTCCTCCGCGGATACGGGGGCTAGGCGGCATTTGGGCTCACCAGCTATCCCCACATTCCCGGGAGCCACGATGATTTCGGTAACATGCTCCGATTGTGCCGTTTTCCACGCTAAAGCGTGCTCTCGCCCGCCTGACCCCACGATAAGTATCTTCATCTCACTTCACTCCATGCCCCGGTAATGCCCATAGGCCCCTGCGGGCCTTGTCCGCCTCCATTTCAAGCTCTATGTAGGGCCTCACGTCATAGCCTTCCTCTTCCCTGCTTATCTTGGCCAGCCCTTGACGGATCATGCGGGCATGGATGTCTTCTCCCGAGAGGTATGCAAAACCGTAATGGACCCCTTTGGGATCTTCCCTCAGCGGCTTTACGCGTATCCATTTGCCTTCGAGCGCCCCGGCGAGGAATTCTCTCGCCTGGCCTGCCATGGCCGGGGGGATTTCCAGGCCGGCAAGATGCAATTCCAGCGTCTTCCCGGCACCTTTTAGAAACAATGTTGCCGGTGCGTCGACCTTTGTCACCTGCAGAAGGTACTCGTCTCCTTCCATAGGCGGTCTGCTCATTAGGTAAAGGTAACCAATGAGGACTGCGGCAATGGCTGCCATCCCCACCCACATCTTCCATTCACCCTGGAAACGAACCTTGGCCAATAGGCACTTCCTCCGCGTTAGGCCGGCTCTGGAGCTCGGTCCTTTTGATCAATATTCGATAGTCGTTCAGTGGAAACGAACAACTCACCCCGATGGGACCACGTGAGGGGCAACCGCTACAAGGCCCGGCCCGTGACACGTCTTGGTGAGAATCCTTTACGGATTTCAACCGGCCGGGGCTGTACGGGAGGGGGCGGCTTACAATCAACGGAATCCTGGACAACGCGAAACATCACCGCAATAAGCTTGGGCCTTTCCGGGAGATGAAGACCTTGACTCCCGTCAGTTTCGCCCTTTGGAACGAAACGGTCTATTGCCGGCCGTCCAGGCTCTTGACTTTCATGAGCTCTTGATTGAAGACCTCTTCGGCCTTCATGAAA
>JAZDOF010000351.1:0-3362 GCA_043799015.1 Pseudomonadota bacterium
CGCGAAAGCGCATAGTGTTATAGTGTCACGCGTTGAGAATTGCGGGAACCCTGAACGGTTGAGTGAATCGAAACAAACATCCGTAGGGGCGGGGTTTATCCCCGCCCGCCCTCGGCAACCAGGGAACGGGCGGGGATAAACCCCGCCCCTACGTTACCTTGGTTCCGCCGGGCCGGCTTTGCCGCAAAATTCAAGGAGCGCCACTATACCTGTCGCCTTGTCTTAACGCCTATGGGGGGTCAACCCCCGCCCAAGGCCCCTACCCTACTCGATCCCCGGCGCGCACTATTCCACGGCGATATCGACGCCCACCGGGCAATGGTCCGAACCCATAACCTCCGTGAGTATGAACGCGTCGGTGATCCGGGGGCGAAAGTCGGCACTGACGAACACGTAGTCGATCCTCCAGCCTACGTTCCTTTCCCTTGCCCGTGATTTCAGGTCCCACCACGAATATGCGGCCTCGTCCGGGTGCAGGGAGCGGAAGGAATCCACGAAACCCGCCGCGGTCACCTTGTCGATCCAGTCCCTTTCCATGCGAAGGAAGCCCGAAGAGTTCTCGTTTTCCTTGGGACGCGCCAAGTCGATTTCGTTGTGCGCGGTGTTGAGGTCCCCGCAGAATATTACGCTGCGACCGGCCCTTCCGTGTTTCTCAGCGGCTTCGAGAAACGCGTCGTAGAAGTCCATCTTGAAATCCAGCCGGTCCTTGTTCTGCTTTCCGTTGGGGAAGTAAATATTGAAAAGGACGAAATCCTTGAAGTCCAGTTCCAGTACCCTGCCTTCCACATCGAAACGCGGGATGCCGAACCCGGTACTTACCCGTTCCGGCTCAGTCCGGCAGTAGACGGCCACGCCGCTGTACCCCTTCTTGTTTTCCGCCGAGTGCCAAAAGGACCGATAGCCCGCGGGGGCCAGGACTTCTTCGGTGAGTTGTTCCGGCCTGGCCTTGGTTTCCTGAAGGCATAGGAAGTCGGGACTTTGGGACTCGATCCACGGCAGGAACCCCTTCTTGACCACCGCCCTGATCCCGTTCACGTTCCAACTGAGCAACCGCATCGTTCTAGGCATCAGTTCACCGCTTTCCCCAAAAAAAGAAAAAACCCGGCCTCGCGGTCGGGTTCGTAATGTCGGTCCATTGGTGCCGAAGGCCGGACTCGAACCGGCACGAGCTCTCGCCCGCCACCCCCTCAAGATGGTGTGTCTACCAAGTTCCACCACTTCGGCACGGAGCACAGTTTACATCGGCCCCATCGACGCGTCAACCCCAAAAAATGCCTATCGACTCCGTCTTTTGCCTAACCGGGCCGAAGCTGATATCATTTGTTACTTCGCCGAAACGCTACGCGGCGCACGACCCCGAACCCAACCCAGGAGGCCGACATATGGGTATGACCTTAACCGAGAAGATACTTGCCGCCCATGCCGACGTTTCCGCCGTAGAACCCGGCATGCTCATAAAAGCCCGGGTTGATATAGCCCTCGCCAACGACATTACCCTCCCCCTCGCTCTGGCCCCTTTCAGGGAGGCAGACGGAACGAAGGTATTCGACACCGAACGTGTGGTCTTGGTCCTGGATCATTTCAACCCGGCCAAGGACGTTGAATCCGCTGAACAGAACAAGGTTGCACGGGATTTTGCACGGGAGATGAAGATTGAGCATTTCTACGACGTGGGTCGCATGGGCATCGAGCATGTACTGTTGCCCGAGCAGGGTATCGTTGTTCCCGGCGACCTGGTGGTAGGTGCCGATAGCCACACTTGCACCTACGGCGCGTTGTCGCTGTTTGCCACGGGCGTCGGCAGCACGGACTTCGCCGGCGCCATGCTCACGGGCACATGTTGGTTCAAGGTGCCTGAGACCATACGCTTCGTGATTGAAGGGGAACCGGGCCCTTGGGTATCCGGCAAGGACGTGATCCTTCACATAATTGGGGAAATCGGAGTTGATGGGGCCTTGTACCGGGCCATGGAATTTTCGGGAGACGGGCTCCGATTCCTTGGTATGGCCGACCGCCTCACCATCGCGAATATGGCGATAGAGTGCGGGGCCAAGAACGGGATTTTCCCATTTGACGAGATTACGAAAGCCTACGTCGAAGGCAGAGCCCGGCGCCCCTACAAGGTGTACGAACCGGACTCGGACGCGGGCTACGCGGAGACCCGCCGAGTGGATCTCGGTTCGCTCGAGCCGGTGGTGGCCTTGCCTTCCCTACCGGAGAACGTTCGACCCGTATCGGAAGTTAAGGGCATGCGTGTGGACCAGGTAATCATCGGTTCATGTACCAACGGTAGGATAGAAGACCTACGTACGGCCGCGTCCATCCTTAAGGGTCGCAAGACCGCCGAAGGGCTCCGTCTGATAATCATACCGGGAACACCGACCGTTATGAAGGAAGCCATTAGGGAAGGCCTCATAGACATTTTCCTCGATGCCGGCGGGGCCGTGTCCACCCCCACCTGCGGACCGTGTCTCGGTGGCTACATGGGCATACTGGCCGCGGGTGAGCGCGCCGTGTCCACGACCAACAGGAATTTTACGGGCCGAATGGGCCACCCTGAGAGCGAGGTGGTCCTGGCGTCGCCGGCCGTCGCCGCGGCCACGGCTGTGGTGGGGGTTCTGGCCGACCCCAGAGAAGTGGTGTAGGGCGTGATCGAGGGAATGCCTGTTCTTGAAGGAAAGGGCCTTCCCCCCATAGGCGTCAAGAAAACGGTTCAATCTTTATGATATCATGTGGTTATATTCCATCGGCTCGTCCTTACAGCAAAGACCGACAGAGAAATCCCCCCCAACCCCCCTTTGTAAAGGGGGGCAGGGGGGATTTTTTCTTCTGCCTGTCGCCTTATTTTGACGCCTATGGGGCTTCCCCCGGACTCCATCGGCGTAGTAACAGGCACGAATCGGCCTCAAGGAAGCCGTGGCCGGGCGGAAGGCGTCAGTGCGGTTCCCGTTATGGGCTATTCTTTTATGGTACGTGGTGAGACGGTTTATACCGGCCCGCCGGCCCCGGAGGCAGGCAAACGGCGGGCTGGAAGGCCTGCCCCACATGTCTAAAGAGAAGCCGTTTCGAGGCATAGGCCGAATTCATTGAGACAACGGCATTGGGGTCCAAACCCCGTGCCGTCCACATTCGGCTCCTGTAGTGCCTTTCGGCCTTCGGGGACGATGTGGGGCGTCGGCTTTTTTTTGGGGAGTACTCGGGTAATTGGCCACAAGGGGGGTAAATTCCAAAAAAAGGTTTGAAACATGGTTGATTTTTGGTATTGTGCTTGTGAACTCCAGGATACGAGTGGCTTTGGCGGGAAAAAATGTCTTGACTTACCGCGAGAGTTCTGGTAACTGGAATGGCAAACGAGTGCTATT
>JAZDOF010000390.1:0-5944 GCA_043799015.1 Pseudomonadota bacterium
GGTGGAACGTGTCGATCAGGCATGTGCTGAAAAGCTGAACTCTCATAACGGGACCTCATCTCAACCACAAAAAGGAACATGACAGGGCGCTTATCGATACTCTGCCACAGAGGCATCCCGTCCGCAAGTGTCCGAGAGTCGCCGGATAGGTAACCATTCACTCTTGTGGGGAAGGCTTTCCAGCCTGCCGAGATCGCGCCAAGAAAATTCGCAGGCTAGAAAGCCTGCGCCACGTTGAGATTGGAATTTTCCCCTCGTAAGTGAATGGTTAAGCCGGATAGGATGAATGGAATTGTGTCCCAACCGATTTCATGATAGGGAAAATATCCCTAAGCTAAGGTCGGAGAAAGCCGCGGGAGTCCCTTTTTGTTGGATCGGGCCGCATCTAAGGACCTTCCGATATGGGTCGTGATGCGGGCGGGGCGGCGATCCGTAAACGCTTGGATTGCGTTGCTCATCAATTCTATGGAGTAGGTGGACGAAGTTGACCCCTCATCAAGCCGACAACACCGTAAAACGAGTCCCTCTGTTGGACCTCCGCAGACAATACGAGATAATTAGAGAGGAAGCGACTCGAGCGATAACCCGTGTGGTTGAAAGCGGGCAGTTCATCTTGGGGGCCGAGGTGGAAGCGTTCGAGGAGGATGTGGCCAAGTACTGCGGAAGCCGATACGCCATCGGGGTGTCTTCGGGAACCGACGCCCTCCTTGCCTCGCTTATGGCTCTCGATATAGGACCGGGTGACGAAGTCGTCACCACACCCTTCACGTTCTTCGCGTCGGCAGGGTCGATTCTGAGGGTGGGAGCAAGACCTGTGTTTGCGGATATCGATGTGGACACTTTCAATATTGATCCCGATGAAGTTGAGAAGAGGCTAACCAGAAACACTAAGGCGATCATGCCGGTACACCTCTTCGGCCAGGCGGCCGACATGAAGCCGCTTATGAGCATGGCTTCCGACGAGGGGATTCCCGTGATCGAGGACGCGGCTCAGGCCATCGGCGCGGAAGTGGGAGGAGCGAGGGCCGGCAGCCATGGCAATCTAGGTTGTTTCTCGTTTTTTCCCTCGAAGAATCTTGGCGCCTTCGGGGATGGGGGACTTATAACGACGAATAACGGTGAATTGGCCGAGAAGCTTAGAATAATCCGAAATCAAGGTACGCAACCCAAGTACTACCACAAGTTTGTGGGTGGTAATTTCAGGCTGGATGCCCTTCAGGCCGCGATCTTGAGGGTGAAGCTCGTGCACCTGGAAGCATGGACCGAGAAGAGGCGTCGGAACGCCGCTACATACAATGAGTTGTTTGACAAGGCCGGTCTGGGGTCGTTGGTCGTTACGCCGTCGGAGCGCGTGGGAAGACACGTCTACAACCAATACGTCATACGTGCGAAGAACCGCGACGGGTTAAGGGCTTTTCTTCAGGATCACGGAATCGGCACCGAGATATACTATCCCCTTTCGGTCCATCTACAGGAATGCGTTGCAGGGCTGGGACACGGGCTCGGCGATTATCCCCGCAGCGAAGAGGCAAGCCGAGTAGTGCTGGCCTTGCCCATATTCCCCGAGCTCATGATCGAGGAACAGGAGTACGTGGTTCGTAAGATAAGCGAGTATTATTCCCGCGGTCGCTGAAAAGAGCCGTGCGGAGGGGGCCGGCACCCACTGCCGCCACCCATACCCGTAGAGAAGAAGAGATGGTTACACAACCCCGTCGGTTCTCCCTCAGCAACCCTTACAGAGGATGCTGGACCATCGACCCCTAAACGACATGTGGCGCGAAGCATGAAGTCTACGCAAATATTCGATTGTCGGCTTCATTTAACATGGGAAATCCGGGATAATAGCGGAACAGGGCGATCAAGGATCTCTTCCGCCCGGACTTCGGCCACGCGCGCAGGAAAGGAGCCTGATCGAACGCGCTACGTACTCATGCCGCGTTTTCCTGCCTGATGAGGTGATTTGAGATGGTGAAAGTGAACGTCGAACCTTTTCCAGGTACCGATTCACACCAAATATGCCCGCCGTGTCGCCGGACCAGGGTCTTTACATAAGCCAGGCCCATCCCGTCACCCGGTACGTCCGTATGCCCGCCTCGTTGAAAGAGGAGGAATATTCGATTGATGAAGGCGGGATCAATTCCTCTGCCGTTATCTTCCACGGAAAAAACCGTCTCGTCGGGAAGACGGTTCGCTGTCACTCCGATCATCGGCGGCCGGTCTTTTGCGGCATATTTGATCGCGTTGGCAAGCAGATTGGAAATGATTTGTTCCATGGAAAGAAGGTCCGCCTCGACCTCGGGAAGCGCGTGCACTTCCAGTCTGATGCCCGCCCCTTCGATCTCGTGGGCGAATGAATCCACCGTCCGTCGGAAGAGTAGGGTCATGTCTATTCGCTCAATATCCAGCTCACGGCGCCCCACTCGGGACAGTTCCAGAGTTGCCGCTATGAGGCGATCCATGCGCGTCACGGCTGAGGTTATGTACTGAAGGCATTCGGGTATGTCCAGCTCCAGAATGGACCGAACGGTGGTCTTCTCATCGGCTGTCAACACGTCCGCCGCACGTTCCAGCAAGGGTCTTACGGTATCAATGTCCGCCGAAAGCTCTTCGGAAAACCCCCTAAGGTTTACTAGGGGCGACCGGAGGTCATGGGAGACTATGGAGGCAAATTGCTTGATTTCCTCAACGAGCTCCTGCTGTCGTTCCTCGCTCCTCTTTTGTTCCGTGATGTCGCTGACTACGCAGAGAGCGGCCGGACGCCCCAACCAGGATATCAACGAAGAGCCGAGTCGTAGCCATTTCAGTTTTCCGCTCTTATCGTGCATTCGAAATGAATAGCAGAACCGCGTGTCTCTTCCTTCCAGTCTTTCTTCATGGTAGGCCATGACCCTGGCCCGGTCTTCGGGATGAACAAGTGCCGAGAAGGGCATGGCCAGTAATTCCTCGGCCGTATATCCCGCTATTTCCGAACCCCTAGGATTGACGAACCTGATCATGCCGTCCTGCGCGACGAAAATCCCGTCATTGGCCTGCTCAACAAGGTGGCGGTAGCGCTTTTCCGACTCCTGGAGCGCTTTCTCGGTCGCTTTTCGGTCCGTGATATCCAGAATGACCCCGATTAGGCCCTCGACCGTGCCGTCATCCTTTAGAAAGGCGGCCTTGTGAAACACCACGTCTCGCAGCGTCCCGTCGGCCCGCCTGACAACATGCTCGTATACCTGGGTGCCTCCGTTTCGGAGCAACTCGGCATCCTTCATTTGGTAAGCGTCGGCAAGCTCTTTAGGCGCCAGGTCGTAAACGGATCGGCCCACAATCGAATCCTTGGGGATTCCCAGGAATTCGTGAAATGAATCGTTGCACCCTTGATACCTTAGTTGCTCGTCTTTGAAGAACACCGGACTGGGTATCGCGTCGAGCATGGCCCTCAGGAAATTCATCTGGTATCGAACGGTCTGCTCAGCCTTACGAATATCGCTTATGTCCCTTGCCACATGTGCGCATCCGCGAACGCTCCCGTCCCGGTTGAAGAAGGGAGAAACCGTTACGAGAAGATGCTTATCCAACGCTTCGGCGTACACCTCTTCAGTCACGGTTTTCCGCTCACGGACAGCCTTAACGAAGGGACAGTTGGAAATCGGTTCCGCGGAATTATGCATGCAACTGAAACAATGGCCGGAGACCCGGTTCGGCGGTCCCATTCCAAGCGCGTTCTTCATGGCCCTGTTGTATCGAGTGATGTGGTGACCGGCATCGAGGATCATGATGAAGTCCGGGACCGCGTCGAAAGTTTGCTCCCATTCTTCCGCCTTTCGGCGCATCTCCGATTCCGGGTTCACTCGATTGCTTTCGACCATGAACCCGAGCTCCAATCGGTCGAAAAACAGATCTACGAAACGCCGACTCGCGTCCTCGTAACTCCTATCGAAACGGGCATCGGAGACCAAATCGATGAAGCTCCGCCTCACGTAATTGATCAGTCCCATGAATGTGACGGGTGACAGGCTCCGGGATAGGTGGCGCTTCGCTTCATGTATGCCCAATGTGGCGATGGGGTCCCTCTGGATATCGTCGTGGGGCCGCGGTTCGGAAGGAACGTCGCGAAGGTGAAGGGCATCGTTGAAGACCCGGCAGATATCGGGGAGGCAGGCCGCCACGTGTTTTACGGAATCGTTGAAATCGGCGGTAGGTGTGAGTCGATCGGCGTAATCCATGAAGCGCTCGGTGAGTCGGGAACCGCTCCCGGCAACTAACCGATACAGTGGATCAACATCCGAGGGAGAGTCTCCCATGCATGTGCCATTGAGTTCACTAGGGAATTCGGAGTTCTTGTTATCGCTTACATTTGGCATGTTATGATTCTTACTCACGCGGTGGGCCTGATGCAAGGGGCACGGTAGATGCGCTAACGGTTTCCTCACTCAGGACGCACTACCGGTAACGTCCTGGTGCGCGGTCTCAACAAATCAAAATGGTCGAAGCCCGCCGTCTTTCCTATCGTCCGGTTACGCTCATGTCACTCGTAAGCCCGGAAAGGCGGAGCAAACCCGAGACAAAAACTTGGAAACTCTTGGAATTGTTTCTCCGGGGCTCCAAGTGGGGACCGACGGCCCTTGCTCCGGATATCTGTCGGTAATTCTTGACGAGCTTCCGTATTTCCTCCTTGGGATTGCCGAGCCGATCCGGATCACGGTACTTCCGTTTTTTCTCGAGTCTTGACAGATTGGTTACTCCCAGGCCGGCTTCCATCGCTGCGAGATCGCCAAGGAACCATGATTCAAGCTCCTTGCAGGCAATTCGAACAAGTACGTCTTCACGGCCGCCCTTGATGCAGAGATCGACCAGATGCTCTTTCAGAAGGTGACAGTCGAAGCTATCCTGGTCTCGGACCACCACAAACACGTCGTCCTTCGCCTGCCAAGCACGGAGTTTTCGAGGAATGGATTTCTCCAAGTCCGGCTTTCCTTCGTGGACGACGAAAAGACACTCTCTTCCTGGTACGATCTTCGGCAGCAAAGCCTTGAGGGCCTCTTCCATGGATCTTTCCTCCAGAAAAAAGACAATCCTCATAGCGGGTCAACCCCATGAAAGAGCCCCTGCTTCCACAGCATGCCGGGTCTGTCCCCCTCCGCTATAAGCCTACGCAACAGCTCGTCGTCTCCGGCGCGTGCGACGACGGCATATCCCCTGTCCTTCTTCAAAGCGAAGATTTCTTCGAGCTTGGCGCCGTTAAGAAAATCGGGCGAGTGTGTGGAGACGAAGACCTGGCCACCCCTACACGCATAGTCCCGGAATTCTTCCGTTAGTTCCATGAGCAATCTTGGATACAAGTAGTTCTCGGGCTCTTCCACACAGAGGAGCGGGTGCGGAGATGGGTCGTGAAGCAGAATGAGATAGGCAAACATTTTGATTGTGCCGTCGGAAACGTATCGGGCTGCAAAAGGATCCTTGAACGCTCCATCCTGAAATCTTAGGACTATGTGTCCGTCAACCGTCGACATGGCCTCCACCGAAGCCACCCCCGGTACGCGGCGTTTCATCTTCTCCAGAACGATATTGAATACATCCGGATGACGTTCGTGGAGAAATTGAGCCACGAGGGCCAAGTTGTCGCCGGTACCGGATAGATGCTCGGCGTGACTTGCAGCCTGCCTGGGACGAGCATCCTCAACGTGAAAATCCGATACATGCCAATTCTCTATGAGCTTTCGGAATTCCGTGACAACCTTGAAGCGCTGGAATTGACCCAGTCCTTTGATAGCTAATATGTCCGGGGAATCAAGCTCTTGCTGTTCCCGTTTCATCTCCGCATCCGGTTTTCCGTAATCGGATTCATTGGTGATGACTTGCCCGCGTCCACGGCTGAAGTCCAGGAATTTCCAAGGTTGGCCCCTCCGGCCTCTCCTGTACTTTAGGATCTCCCTTTCCACCAGAGGCCGTTTATCGT
>JAZDOF010000423.1:0-7306 GCA_043799015.1 Pseudomonadota bacterium
GGCTTCCGCATCTTTGAAGCGCCGAGCCTCGAAGTCATGAAGCGCCAAACTGAAGAGGGCCTTTTTCTTGAATTCCGGCGGGCCTTTTTCCAAAAGCTGTTTACAAGAGGATTCGAATTCTTTGGAGCGGTCCATCCGCCAGTAAAGCAGAGAAAGGAGCTGAAGAGCTTCGGCCCGGTCCTTTTCCCCGAGTCCCTTTCGAACGAGCCGCTGGAGCATTTCCACCGCCTCTTCGTTGTGCCTTCCCTTGTAACGACAACGGGCGAGAGCAAGCGCGAACCGAACGCTTGAGGGCTCTTTGGCCAATAGGGTTTTGTACATGTGAGCGGCCAGATCGAACCGCCCCTTTCGGTAGAGGAGCTCAGCTCGGGAAATCTGCTCCGCGTCGGTAAATTTGGGTTGTGGAAGCTTGCCGTGGAAGACCATCCAGGCCAGATCGTCGGCCGCGGCCAAACCTTCCACGGATGCGGGATGTACGAGAAACAGCTTCTTGTAGTGCTTGGCGGCTTCTTCGTAGTTTCCCAGGTCCTTTTCCAGCCGGGCCAACCGCAGAGTCAACCCCGGCAGGCGTTTACCGTCGGCTTCCGCCATCGCCGCCGCGATGTGCGTGCGTGCCTCGGGCTTGTGTTGTCGGCACAACGCCTCGATTAACTCATTTCGTGCCGTCCTGCGGTATGGTCCCGTCTTGTGTTTCTCAAGAAACTGTCGGAGGACCGAGGCCGCCTGGTCCGGACGGTTCATCTTCGTCCGGCACCGGGCCAACATTATCTCAGCAGCAGGGCCGTACACGGGTAAAGGCACGATCTTCTCCCATATCTCCGCTGCTTTGGCAGGACTGCCGGCATCTTGAAACTCGAGTGCCGTCCTGATCAACGACTCCCGTCCCGGGCCGGCCGTTTGGGTTGACGCGGACGCGGGATCGCCGGCGAACGGGGTCAAGCCGACCAGGATTAGGAAAAGAACGGTGGTAAGTCGTGCCATGTGGTAATACCCGCTCCGCATTCCCTTATATCGCATGATCCGAAGTCGCCGGAATATATGGAAGGCTAAAAAGCATTCGCTATTCTAGCCTGATATGATCCATTAATCAAGAAGACCGGCAACCCCGGCCCGGGCCTACAATTCCGTAAGCCTCGGTATTCGTTTTCGTTGCTTCAAACGCCTCCGCTGTGATAAGACCGTTTTGTTAGATTTCCGTTAGACGGAGACCGCAATGACCTGGGCATATGAAGACAATCTTCCGGTTCTTCAAAGCTTGCGCGATGAGGCCAAGATAGGAGGGGGACGTAAGCGAACCGATGAACAACACGCGCGAGGCAAACTCACGGCGCGGGAAAGACTGGACCTCCTCCTGGATGAGGGTTCATTCGAAGAATTCGATGTCCTAAAGGCCGGGAGGGGTGGGCACCTGGGCGGAGACAAGTCCTACCTAACGGACGGGGTCGTATCGGGTCACGGAACCATAGACGGCCGCGAGGTTTTCGTCTTCAGCCAGGACTTCACGGTCATCGGAGGATCCCTTGGTGAGGCCCATTCGGAAAAGATCGGCAAGGTAATGGATCACGCGGTCAGAGTGGGCGCCCCGGTCATCGGCATAAACGACTCGGGAGGGGCGCGTATTCAGGAAGGCGTGGACGCTTTGGCCGCATACGGACAAATATTCAACCGTAACGTCATGGCGAGCGGAGTCATACCTCAAATATCGTGCATCATGGGGCCGTGTGCCGGCGGGGCCGTGTACAGTCCGGCAATGACGGATTTCACCTTCATGGTACAACATACTTCGCACATGTTTGTGACCGGTCCCAACGTAGTAAAGACCGTAATTCATCAGGACATCAGTTTTGAAGACCTTGGCGGCGCGGCCGTGCATTCTCAAAAGAGCGGTGTGGCCCATTTTGTACTCCCCAACGACATTTTGTGTTTGCGCGAGATCAGGCGACTTATCAACTATCTGCCGTCCAACAACAGGCAGATGCCTCCTTTCCTGGACTTGCGAGACCCCCTCGATAGGACCGACCCGGCACTGGACTACCTGGTCCCGGTGAACCCAAACCAGGCGTACGACATGAAGGTCCTTATCCGGAGCATCCTGGACGGCGCGGAATTCCTGGAAGTTCATGCACATTTTGCACGCAACCTCATCGTCGGATTTGGGCGCCTTGGGGGCCAAACCATCGGTCTGATAGCCAACCAACCCGCCGTCTTGGCCGGTGCGTTGGACAGTGACGCGTCCGTGAAAGGCGCACGTTTTGTCCGGTTTTGCGATGCATTCAAGATTCCGTTGATCTGCCTCGTGGATGTACCGGGCTTCATGCCCGGGCCGGAACAGGAACACGGAGGAATAATCCGGCATGGAGCCAAGTTGCTTTACGCCTTTATCGAGGCGACCGTTCCGAGAATTACCGTGGCGGTTCGAAAGGCTTACGGCGGGGCTTACATTGTCATGAATTCCAAGCATATCGGTGCGGATATCAATTATGCATGGCCCACCGCGGAGATAGCCGTCCTTGGGCCTAGAGGAGCGGCCGAGGTGATTTACCGAAAAGATATCGGCGCTTCGAGTGATCCCGCCGCGACCTTGGCCGAGAAAGAGGCGCATTACCGGAAGACTTTCGTGAATCCGTTCTTGGCCGCCAAACGCGGATACATCGACGATGTCATCTTTCCCCGCGAGACTCGAGGTAGGCTTATACGAAGTCTTCAGTTCCTGGAAGGAAAACGCGTTTCCAAACCCGAGCGCAAACACGGCAACATCCCGTTGTGAGGAAAACCGGTGTTCGACAAGATATTGATTGCAAACAGGGGCGAGATAGCCCTCCGAGTGATACGGACATGCCGGAGAATGGGTATCGGCACGACGGCGGTGTACTCTGAAGCCGATTTTAGGTCTCCTCATGTTAGAGAGGCGGACGAAGCCTGCTTCATAGGCCCTCCCCCGGCACCCCTTTCATATTTGGACAAAGGTAAGCTGATTCAAGCAGCCGTTGACCACGGTTGCCGAGCGATTCATCCCGGGTACGGATTTCTTTCCGAGAATGCTGAATTTGCGCGCATGACCGCCGATGCGGGCCTGGTGTTCATTGGGCCGCCGCCGGAGGCCGTAGAACTCCTTGGCGACAAGATCGCGTCGAAGATTTTGGCGGTAAAGACGGGTGTCCCGGTGGTGCCCGGATGCGAAGAGCCCATTGCCGGCATTGATCAAGCCTTGGCCATAGCCGACGACATCGGTTTTCCTCTCTTGTTGAAACCCGCGGCAGGCGGAGGCGGACGAGGCATGCGTATCGTTTCGACCCGCGATGAACTCCCAGGGGCGCTTGCCGCTTGCCGAGACGAGACAAGAAAAGGCTTCGGGGACGAAAGGATATTCATCGAACGGTACGTTTCCCGCCCGCGTCACATTGAAATTCAAATTATGGCGGATAATCACGGCAATGTTGTTCACCTCGGGGAACGCGAATGTTCCATTCAGAGGAGGTACCAGAAGGTAGTCGAAGAGACCCCTTCTCCCGTAGTAGACCCCGCGCTCAGGCGACGCATGGGCGAGGTCGCGGTTAACTTGGCCCTTGCCGCAGGTTACTCCGGGGCAGGAACCGTGGAGTTCGTTCTGGACCGGGACATGAATTTCTATTTCCTTGAAATGAATACTCGCCTTCAGGTAGAACACCCGATTACCGAGATGGTCACCGGTCTTGACCTGGTGGAGCTTCAGGTTCTGGCTGCGGCAGGTGAGGTTCTACCCCTGCGGCAAGAAGACGTTGCGATAAATGGTTGGGCCATCGAAGCCCGAATATGTGCGGAAGACCCGGGGCGAGACTTTTTTCCGACAACGGGAATGGTAACCCGTTACGCGGCCCCTAGGGCCTCGGACGGAGTTAGAGTCGATAGCGGAATCGAAGCCGGTACGGTGATAACCATTCACTATGATTCTCTTCTGGCCAAGACGGCAGCATGGGGCGAAACCAGGGAGATTGCCCGGAAAAAATTAGTACGGGCCCTGAACGCCTACCACATCGAGGGTCTGGTCACCAACGTCGATTTCGTCAATTCCGTTTTGGATCATCCCTCGTTTGCTTCCGGGGAGCTTTCAACGGATTTCATCGAAGATCATTTCGAGGATGGGCGGAGCAAGGTTCCTCCGAACCCCAAGAAGATGCATTTCATGATCCTAGGTGCGGTCCTGGTCCACCACACCAGACATACCCTTGTGCGTGATTCTCTGCGACCGATGTCTCCGTTGGTCGGGGCCGGCACGTCACGCTCGAATGATCAGGCGTACGTGGTGCGAGTCGATGAAGAAGTCTTTCATGTCCGGCTCAATGGCGACCGGATAACCAGGGAATGGCGAATTCAAGTGGATGACGAAGCGTACCGGGTTATAACCCCCGAATTCGAATACTATCGTCGAAGGCTCCGACTTAAGATAGACGGCGTTTCCCACATGTTTCGGTTCAGGTATTCGGAGAATCACATCCAAGCCTTTTTCTGCGGTATAGTAAGGACTTGCGAGATCTACTCTCCTTTGGAATGGAGCCTTTCCAGGTTCATGCCCCTGGTTGTCAAGGATGAGCGTGAAAACCTGCTGAAATGTCCTATGCCGGGGCTCCTCACCGCGGTCCTAGTGAAGGAAGGTATGGAGGTTCGTTCAGGTCAGGAGCTGATTCGCATGGAATCCATGAAAATGGAGAGCGGGATCGCTTCTCCCCGCGACGGCGTGGTCAAAGCCGTCCCGGTCAAACCGGGGCAGGCCGTTGAAACCGACGACGTGTTGGTTGTATTTGCCGATTGAACGAAGTTGCCCTCAATAGGCAGGGGAGGGCGGACTACCAGGCGAAGGGAGGCCGGTATGAGACTAGGTTCATCTTTTTGTGGGGAACCCTGTATACCCGGATGCCGTTGGAAGGCTTCCATGTTCGACAAGCGGCGAGGTGACCTCAGCAGATCATGAACATTGAGGTTTCTCTAATAATAATCAGCATAGCGGCCGGGGCGTACATGGCCTGGAACATCGGGGCCAACGACGTGGCCAATTCCATGGCATCCGCGGTGGGGGCCAAAGTCCTCACGCTCAAGCAGGCGATTGTTGTGGCTACCGTGCTGACGTTCCTGGGGTCCACTCTTGTGGGATCCCATGTGGCCCAAACCATTCGCAAGGGGATCATTCACTCGAATGTGGTTGGTGATCCCAAGCTGATCCTTCTAGGACTCTTGTCGGCATTGTTGGCTTCTTCACTATGGGTTTGTCTTTCCACGTACAAGAACCTCCCGGTGTCAACCACCCATTCCATCGTCGGCGCGATGATGGGCTTCGGTCTGGTGGCAGGCGGGGTTAGCGCGATCAATTGGGGACAAGTAGGCTTCATCGTCGTGTCGTGGGTGTTATCGCCTATCCTGACCGGAGTGGGAGCGTTCGTAACGTTCCGCTTTATCGACAAGGTAATCTTGTCTCGAATGGATACCCTGGAAGGAACCTCACGGACTACACCGGTTCTTATCGCTGCGACACTCTACATAATGACGTTGTCGCTGTTTCTGGACACTCCCTTGGGGAAAAGGCTCGGTATACAGGGGGCGATGTCTTATGTCGTTCCCGGGGGCATCGCTCTCCTCGCTTATGTTGGGTGCATGCTGGTCATGCGGCGACTGCTGGAAAGGCACAAGGTCTCCGTTGCCGAAGATATCTTCCGCTACCTACAAATAATGACGTCGTGTTACGTCGCTTTCGGTAACGGCGCCAACGACGTTGCCAATGCCATGGGCCCGTTGGCCGGGATATATTTTATCGCCACCACCGGTTCGGTGGCGGAGGCATCCCCCGTTCCCGTCTGGATGCTGGGCCTCGGCGGAGCCATGATATGTGTCGGGATTTGCACATGGGGATATCGCGTAATCGAAACCATGGGCTCCAAAATCACTGAATTGACCAGCGTCCGAGGTTTTACCGTGGAATTTTCGGCGGCCACCATGATCCTTATAGCATCAATGATGGGGCTCCCCGTTTCTACCACTCATGCTGCCGTGGGCGCCTTTGTCGGCGTCGGCTTGGCAAGAGGGATGGAGGCTCTCATAGACATCAGGATGCTCTGGAAGATAATGTTTTACTGGATCATTACGGTGCCGGTGGCTGCATTGACCTCAGCGGTTATCTATCTCATTCTCTCAACGGTTTTTTCAGGAAGGTAGGCAATGAGGAACCCCTTCATAGGAATGGTAAGACGTTCCCCATTTGAGAACGTATTCAAACATTCGATAAAAGTGGCTCAATGTGGACCGCTGTTCGTACGTGCGGTGGACTGCTATTTCAACGAGGCTCGCGACGAGTTCGAATTCCTCAAGGAGGAGATTCGGGATATTGAAGCGGAAGCCGATAGAATAAAGCGAAACATTCGCGCCCATCTCCCGGCATCGGTGCTCATGCCGGTTGAGAAGTCCGTGTTTTTCACTTTTCTAAGGGAGGCGGACAAGGTGGTGGACTGCGTAAAGAACGCTTTGTATTGCCTGTCATACTACAACTTCCAGTTACCTCCCGACCTCAGACGTGACTATACGGTGCTGGTGAAAGAGGTGGGCGACTATCTCGGGTTCTTGCCGGAAATGGTCCAGCGCGCCCACACCTATTTCAGGACGCGTATGGAAAAAGACCGGGAAGCCGTAAAGGAAATCATTCGAGAAATCCGATTCCGCGAAAAGGAATCGGACGATTTGGAAAAGGCCATCTTTGTACGAATCTGCGCGGATGACGAGCTTCCGCCTAAGACTTTTTTCATGATGATGCGCCTTGTGGAGACCACGGGAGACATTGCCGACCATCTGGAGAATGCCGGGGACATGATGCGGATAATGATCGCCCGGTAGGTACGGCGGAGCCTACCAAAACACCGTTCAATTACGCGGCCTTTCGGTGAAGGGAGTTCGGCCTAATCGTTGCGAACGCACATGACCGTGAGCGGTCACAACCGGCTGTGAACCCCCCCCTGGTTAGGGTCAAAGAATAAACCCTTCGCTCGTCGTCCCCGCGAAAGCGGGGACCCAGGGTCGTGTGGAACCAAGAATGGATCCTCGCTTATGCCCATAATCCCCGGATGGTAACCATTCACTTACGGGCGGGAAATTCCAATCTCAACGTGGCGCAGGCTTTCTAGCCTGCGAATTTTCTTAGTGCGATCTCGGCAGGCTGGAAAGCCTGCCCCACAAGAGCGAATGGTTACCCCGGATGTTATCTTCGACTATGACGCCGGTCGGACCATCAACGTTTCCTTGCGGCCTTCGCAGCACGCTTTGTCGACCCGGCCGTCTTGTTCGACCC
>JAZDOF010000457.1:0-3196 GCA_043799015.1 Pseudomonadota bacterium
TTCGGCGAGCAGGACTCTCTCATTTTGGTACTCGAATTCCCCAAACCTCCGGGGGAAGGTCGCCTCCCTTTCATTCGCGGCATAGCCGAGGAGTTGTCCAAGCTGGAGGGCATTCGTCGGGTTAGATACCGTTTCCTCGACCTTGAGGACCCTGAGAGTGCCTCCAGGTTGCTCCGGCATTTTCTTCTTGGCATGGACAACGATCAGTTACTTGGAATTAGGAACATTTTCAGTCCGGACCATGTACCCGGGGCAGTGCGACGAAACACCAATCGCCTATTCCTGACGGGAAGCCCTTACCTTCAAAGTAGGATTCTCGATGACCCCCTGGAGTTGAGTCAGTTTATAAGCGAATCCGTACGCAAGAAGATCGGTGCACTGAGTCTCGGCGACATGTATCTCCTGATAGCGAGCCCGGCCGGCACGGACTTCCTCGTGCAGATGACGCCGACTTTTCCAAGCTGGGAGATAGTACGGGGCAAGAAGTTGCTCAAGGACTTGGAAAGGGTGGTGCCTGAATCAATCGGCAGGCTTGCCGCATCCGTTCCCGGGCTGGTGAAATCATCGGATCAGGTTAAATGGAGCCTGACCGGCAAACTTGCGTTTCACCAGGAATCGGACTTGATATTCGATCAAGAAACCCTGTGGATACTGATTTTCTCATTCTGCTCGGTGGTTCTTTTACTTATTCTGGTCTACCGAAGCTTGTCGGCCGGTGCGATCCTTATGGTGCCGATCCTTGCGGGAATAGGCCCCAACTACGGTCTCACTCTGCTGATGTACGACAGCGTGAACCCGGTGGTAATGGGCGCGGCGGGAGTACTGTTCGGGCTTGGAACAGACTACGGGGTACACCTTTGGGGCCGATTCACCGACGAGCTCGACGGCGGGCTGTCGCCCCGAGATGCCGTCATTTCGGTGTACCAACAGACGGGACCACCCGTGGTAATGGGCGCGCTCACCAGCATCTTGGCGTTCCTGTGTCTTTGCCTTTCCGGACAACCCGCCATGGCTCAGTTCGGATATGTCGGCGCATCGGGGCTGATTCTGACCCTGACGTCCACTATCTTCCTCTTCCCCGCGTTGGCGGTATTAATCGTCGAGAAGCGAAGGGACTATTGTCCGAGGATGCGGGTAAGGTTTCGGACCTTGTCCGGATTGTTTCAGAAAAGGCCGCAAGCTATTGTGGCCGTATCGGCCGTCGTAATCCTCATCAGCCTCTTCTTTGCATGCCGGGTCACCTATGAAAAGGACCTGTTCAGCGTTTTCCTCGCACGGGACATGGAATCCATGGCGGTATCGGAGGAAATTTCCCGTAAATTTCACTCGAATTTCTCCCACCCTACCCTGCTGTGCTTTGAAACCGACGACCTGGAGACGGGGCTGCTTCTCCAGCGTAGGGTCGATGAAGCCTTACGCGAGTTGATGAAAGACGACCGCGGGATTGCCTCCAGCGATTCAGTCTCTTACCTCCTCGCGCCGCGGGATCTCAAGGAACGTAACATCGAAGCGGTGAGCCAAATACTCCTCGGCCGAAATGAGTTGAAAGCCGCGTTTGAAAACGAAGTCCGACGGTCCCTTCTGTCCGATAGCGCCTCCCAGGCCATGATCAAGTCCTTGGACGACACCGAGGAAATCCTCATGAATCTCGGCAAACCGTACGACCGGGACGGCGAAAGTCTCGCCGGGGACCTGGAGCGTTCGTGGTATTTGGCCCAAATACATGGCAGACATCGGTTTCTGACCCATATTCGTTATGCTGAGACGGTAACCGACCTGGATGAGATCAGGGCTCTCGACCAAAAAATAACCGCCGTTTTGAAGAGCTTCCCAATCCCTGTTCATTTGACCGGAGCCAGGCAGGTGATGGAGGAAGTTCTTTCAACCCTGGTGGGAGAGCTTTTCCGTTTGGGGATGTATGTCTTAATCGCGGTAGTGGTCTTCTTTTTCGCCATGTTTGGGCATCCCCTGGGAGTGGGACTGAGCTTGATACCCATGGCCGGGGCCTTCTGCATATCCCTGGGCTTTGTCGGTGCCGTCGGTATGGGGCTTCCGTTTTCCATAGTCGGCGTTGCGCCGTTGCTTTTCGGCCTGGGTATGGACAACGGCGTGCATGTGGTTATGGGCAGTCTTCACGAAGGGGACGGTTCGGTGACTTCGGCAATGGAGCGCGTGGCGCACCCCATCATTTTCACATCCCTTACCAACGTCATGGGTTTTGTTTCCATGCTTACATCGAAGCTTTACTCCCTTCAGTTCCTGGGTGTGGCGGTAGTCGTCGGGATGATTGCGGCCGTCGTCCTCACGCTAACAACCTTGCCGGCTCTTCTGTTGCTCATCGAACGCCGACGCCGGGATGCGTGATGGGGTTCCGCATTGGGTGTCGGTATGGGAGTCGGCATCCCGTTGGACTTTATCTTTGGCTTTTCGATTTCGGCTATTGTAGTATAACGTAGGCTGCAATACGGTTTGAAACGATCCGTCGCACAAGGAGGAGCGGTAATGGGAAGAAAGGGTTTTGCGGCATTTTGCGCGTTGGCGGTTGCTGGTGCGCTGCTGTGGGCCGGTACGGCGTCGGCGCAGATTAAGGTAGGCATTGTAGATTCCTATAGCGGGCCTCCGAGCACGTACACCAATGATGTGCGGGACGGCTTCAAGCTCGCGCTGGACAAGATCAACGCCAAAGGGGGCGTACTGGGCAAACAGATAACGTTTGTGACGAGAGACGACAAATTCAAGGTGGATCTGGGACTCAGCGCGGCGAAAGAGCTCATCATGAGGGAAAACGTAGACCTTCTCATGGGAACCATCAACAGCGCCGTGGCCTTGGCCGTGTCCGATCTGGCCAAGAAAGAAAAGATCCCGTTCCTGGTCACCTATTCCAAGAGCGCCAATATTACCGGCGCCAAGGGACATAAGTACGTATTCTCCATGAACGAGAACACGGAAATGGCCGGCAAGGCCGCTGCGGTGGCTTTGGCCAAACTCCCCTACGTAACATACTGGATTGCCGGCGATGACTACGAATACGGGCATGCCATCGCGGACGGAGTCTGGAACAATTTGAAGAAAATCAAGCCCGACGTCCAACTTCTGGGTCAATCCTGGTGGAAGGTGGGGGAGCCTGACTTTACGCCTTACATTACCTCCATCCTATCGGCAAAGCCCGATGCCGTGATCATCGCTACCGGCGGCG
>JAZDOF010000469.1:0-15373 GCA_043799015.1 Pseudomonadota bacterium
TGCTTTGTGTCTTTGTGGTTGATTTGTTCTTCCTGTGGCTTTGCCGCAGGGAATCCGATGAACCCTTACGAGGAAATGCTCTGAAATCTCGTCTAAAGCTGTTTCATACACGCAACGCGATTTCTTCCAATTTGTACAGTACCGCTTCCGCCATGACCTTTCTGGATGCCACCTTCTCCGGGCAGCCGTCCAGAACGCGTGCAAATCGCTTCTTGGGGTCTTTGTCCAGCATGGAAGAGAGTAAATCCTGGAAAGGCCCGGGGATGGCGCTGAAGTCAAATGGCGTCAACAATATTGTCTTGACCATTTCGGCCAGGTTCTTCGGCTCGCCGAACGGGTATTTTCCGCCTGAATAAAACTGGAAAAGCGTTACGCCCAATGCCCAGATGTCATCCATCTGGGTCCGAGCGATGCGAATGGGTTGAGGATCTTCAAATGGTGCCCGGTTGATCACATGTTGCTCGTAATCTTGGCGAAGAGTCTTTACAAGTTGGAGTATGTTCTCCGGCGGGGTGAACACCCAGCTTCCGATCGTACCTATACCTTTAGGCCCCTTGTCGACTGTTTCAATTGAATTATCGAGGTGATCCACCGTTATGAATTCGTTTTCGATAAAAGGGCGCCCTTCAGGTCTCGGATAGGTGGCCGGGTAGTTGAAAAACGTATACTTGGGCAGGCGTTTGTTCTTGTCCGCAACTTTCCTTATAAACGCCTCGGGCCTGATATTAAGGTGCAGTCTGCGCTCTTCCACATGGAGCGTACACAAGCCCACGGCGCAATCCACACCCCAACAAGCCATATCGACAATGTCTCCGCCCAGTTGGACCGCATTGGCTTTGTTCATGGGGTCCACGGCGAGCATGTCCATCAGAACGAACATGCAGTCGTTTTGAAGTCCCACATTGTGTATTCTCACTATTCTGTTGCATCTGCCGTAGACCTGCTTGCCTTTACGCGCCAACACTTTTTTCCCGAGTTGACCCAGCATGGTCGACTTGTCCATCTCTTCGATGTCCTGGATTATGCCGCCGAGGCCGAACTTACCGTGGTCTTTCATAACCTCTTTCAATTGACGTGCCGAGTATATCTTCAGCGCGTACGTTTGGCCGGAGGCGGTTACCTCGTACACGGGCCCGGTGTTGCCGAAACCGAGGAAACGTTCCACGTTACAGGCAATCGCTTCTCCCTTATCCTGTTTTTCCCCCCCGGCAAGCCCGATGAAGCTGATTCTCCCGTCTTGTTCTATGCGCTGTGTGACGTCCGACAACAAGTCGCGTATGCGCATTCTTTCCTTCTGGCTTATCTGCGCGGAACCCTCGAAGGAGGAAGAGGCCAATACGTCAAGTTTCTGTTGCGTGTACGCATCGTACAGCCCAATACCTTTAAGCTCATCAATTAGGACGGAAATGGGTACCTTTTCAGCCATGAACGCCGACCTCGAATAGGGACCGCTAAGCTGTGAGTGCCACTGACGGATGGAATGCGAGAGATTACCGGCAATTTGCGGTTCTTAGCCTAACAGCACAAGGGCACGCAGTCAACATGTTTAGCATCCGTGAATCAAGCCTTCGCACGATCATCCGAACGGTCGCACTCGGCATGTCACCTGTTCATGCCGCAATGTCCTTCGCGAGCTTCCTGTGTGAACCAACTCCGATAAATGCTATGCTTCCGGAACAACTCGGGCGTATAATCCATCGGGTGGGCCGAGACCGGCTGTTTTCCGGAAGATCACCCATGCCTCTCTCGGCTCGCAGGCCGCACACGGCCGATGAAAGGCGGGTTCGATAAGCCGTTGAAAGACTGAGGAGGAAACGATGTCGCCACGCAGGAAGTCGTTATCGAAAAAGGTCCTTCACAAGAAAAGGACGTCCCCTGATCAGGAACAGCCGGTAAAACAAGAAGTATCTCAGGCTTTCCGCGACGAAGTCAGGAAGAGACTCGCCGATGCGGTGAGCGCTCCGAGCCCTGAGCAGGCTCTCGCGGGGCTTACGGATCTGGGGATGAAGCTGGTCGGAACCTTCTTCAACAATGCGGTGGACATAACGGCTGCAAATGAAGACTGGATGGATGATCGAGTCGAGCAGTACCGGAAATTCGAAAGAACACTATTCTGCGACGACCACTTGGAGAAAAACAAGGACGGCCTGCATTTGGGGCTCTGCCTAGCGTCTCAGGAACTCTGGCTGGCGCACAAGGAGATTGAAGGCGCGAACAAGTTAGGGACCTGGGACAAAGACCATTTGGTGGACGTTCCCCCCAACGAATACAAAGTGAACCTGATTCGCAAGTACCTTTCACTCCCGGATGCGGAACGGTCCGCCGATACTTTGGAAATAATGATCGAACACGAGGTCAAACCCCTCAACAAGAGATCGGAACTCACCTTCAACCAGATCAAGTCCTTAATGCGGGCAAGTGATGTTACACTCCTGCAACCCGAACAGTTCAGCCGACTCGTAGCGGTGGCTACCCGACTGGACGGCGCGCAGAAGGAAGAAATGGTACAGCTTGTAAAGAATTTGCACGCCTACGTCAGCAAAGACCTCATCGGTCGCATTAATGCGTTGTACCTTATGCTGGGGCACCCCGAAATGCTCACTCCGGCCTCATAGCGACGGCTGCGTCGTCCCCGCACCGACGATGGCCCAAGTGGGGGGGACGCATGCCCAATCATTTCAACCGGGGCCTTCACCTGGACGAAGCTTCCACCGGGGGGTGGTTCATATCGCCGCTGGGGGCGGGATCGGTCCGCTGCGCCGATAATCCTTCTTTTATCTCGTACAGGAAGTCTGAGTAGTGTTCCCCGGCCACGCAGTAATCCAAGAATCTGGGGACCTGTTCGGGGAAACTCCATAGCAGTGTCCCAAGGTATTTCCAGAATTTCAGACGAGACGGATAAAGGACCCCATGCCTTAAAAGGATTGTGAAGACGGCACGTAATTCGTAAAGACGAGGCATTTTTGCAGGCTTCTTGACCTTGCTTCTCTTCATGTTCGTAACGTGCCGGAACGCTCTGTCCAGGTAGAAGTCGCGGGCATAGAGGACTTCATACAGATTGACGAATTCGCGCACAATCTGACTGAACGGTCTGGTGGGCGTGAAGTTCATGCCGGAAGTCTGGTTGCCGAGTCGATCCTGGGCGCCTTCAAGCAGTCGGCCTTCTTTCTTGAGTCGATGCCAAAGGGCGGTGCCGTCCGGCGCCTGGAGCAGCGACCCGAACATCTCAGGTATGTTGGTCCTCCGAGCGAAATCGATCAATCGACGATCGGCCCCGGGTTTTTCGTCGTCAAAACCGATGATGCAGCCGGCAATGATCCCAAGACCTGCCCGGTTGATCCTTTCACACGCCCACTCCGGGTCCGTGGCCACGTTCTGATTCTTCTTCGCTCCCTTCAAGCTCTCTTCGTCCAGCGTTTCGATGCCCAGGAATACTTTGTAAAAGCCGGCATCCACCATGAGATCAAGAAGCTCTTCGTCGCCGGCCATATTGACCGATGCTTGTGTGTAGAACTGAAACGGCCGGCCGTGGGCTTCCTGCCAGGGGGCCATCGCACGGAGAAGCTCCTTGGCTCGAACCGAGCTGCCGGCGAAATTATCATCCACAACGAAGATGTATCCCCTGCAACCCGACCGATAGAGCATGTCCAGCTCGGTCAGCACTTGAGCGGGCCTTTTTGTCCGCACCTTGTGACCCAGCATCAAGGTTACATCGCAGAACTCACACTGGAAAGGACACCCCCTGGAGAACTGAATCGATACGTTGAGATATCGGTCCAGGTCCAGAATGTCGTATCTCGGCGGAGGGGACGTCTCCATATCCGCCAACCCTTCGGCCCTGATGATGATACCCGATTCTCCGCGTCTCAGGTGCTCCAGCAGCCTCGGTACCGTAAGCTCTCCTTCTCCCGCCACAACCAGATCGGCCCCTGCTCTTAAGGCTTCTTCGGGAAAATGAAACGCCCAAGGGCCGCCGACCAGGACCGTTTTTCCGCGTCGCTTCCCTTCGCGAACGACATCGAGGATGCCATGATACTGTACGCTCATCCCCGAGGTGAGGACAACGTCGCACTCGTCCCAATCCTGCTCCGCCGGCTTTTCAAACGTCATGTCGATGAGCTTGAGGTCCCAGTCATCAGGAAGGAGAGCCGCGACGGTAATTAGTCCCAGCGGCGGCATTACGGCAGACTTACCCGTTATTTCAAGGACCGATTCAAAAGACCAGAAGGTCTTGGGAATCGGGGGGTTTACGAGAATGGCTTTCATTGCCTTCCTTCTGAATAATCGTTCAGAGCAACGGATTCAAACACGAAGACACGAAGAAGTCAAAGCACAATCCGCCGTAAACGGTATCTGAGCAATCGCGGAAACATGACCGGTACCGACACCCGCCGCGGTAACGACCCCAATTATGGTCGGCGAGCCGGAAGCCAAGTAGTAATATCCACGTAATCCTGAAAAACGAACGGCAAAATCATGAGCGCCACGATGATCATGAACATGATGGCCGGCCAGAGTATTTTCAGGAAAACGGGACCGGTGCTCGGTCGAGGCCAGTCGTCTTCCATGAACGCGAAGATGATCCCTCGTTCCGGTCTCCAATCCAGGTTCCAGAACATGCCGCCCAACAGGTACAGTGCGGAAGAGGCGAAGATGTTTTCCAGCCACAAAGGCCCGAACGCACCATCTCGGAGGAAGATGTATGTGTCGTAAAACCAACTCACTGAGAACATCCACACGCAAAACGCGACGTAAGTGTGAGTCGGAGGGACCTTTCGCCTGGCCGTTTGATAGAGTATCCCCAGCACCCACGGCGCCGTGAGATACGTTAGAGCCGACATGATCGGCGCATCCACGTAATCCCACGTGGGATCACCCGTGTGGGGAGCGATCAGCGTCAGGCCCGCGGACGCTACTACCGCGGTGGCGAGCTTCCAGGGCATGAAGAGGAAGGCCCGATATTGCGGCGAGGCAATGGAAAACTCCTTGCGGGCCCGTATGAAAATGACCGCTGCGATGACGCACGCCAGAATCCAGATGCCCATGTAGACCGGATAATAGGTCCTCATATTTACCTCGGCGAAAGGAAGAACGAATTGACGGCACACGCCCGGTTCCAGCTTAACAGCCCCAGGCCGCGGGTTCCACAAAAAAAGCGTCGGGCCGCGTAACCATTCACTCTTGTAGGGCAGGCTTGCCGGCCTGCCGAGATCGCACTAAGAAAATTCGCAGGCTGGAAAGCCTGCGCCACGTTGAGATTGGAATTTGCCCCCCGTAAGTGAATGGCTACTCCGCCCGCTCCCGTGGTTCGGCATCGATTTCCTTTGTGCCTTTGTCTCTTGTGGTTTATTTCCTATACTCGCGGTGAACGATTGCGAAACAGTCCGGTCCGGGCGTAGTCGGTTCCGAGCCCTCCGGGTTCCCAAGCTACGCGCCTGCCCTTGGAGACGTTCCGATGCCCAACCCCTTGCGCTTGTTGCGTTTGATAGTACTCGTTTCGGCCTTCGCCGGTATGGCGGCGGCCGGCGTATTTCCGCAGACGGCCTCCTCAATGGAGGCACGCTCGGAAGGGAAGAAAGTAACCGGACTCGTTCAGGCAGCCATATCCGGGGACCTGAAGCTTGTGGAACGCTATTTGGACCGCGGGACTCCGGTGGACGTTCGCAACAAGGCCGGTGAAACGGCCCTTATGTGGGCGTGCCGGGGGGGAAACGCCGAAATGGTCGGTTTGCTGCTGAAAAGGGGGGCCGATGTCAACGCGGGGACCAAGACCGGCTGGACTTCATTGATGATGACTTATCAGTACCAACCCGATAGGTCGGACATCGCGGACATGCTGATTCGCCACGGCGCGAACGTGAACATGAAGGAAAAACAA
The DNA here is from genome assembly GCA_043799015.1 of Pseudomonadota bacterium. Classification (GTDB taxonomy): domain Bacteria; phylum Desulfobacterota; class Desulfomonilia; order Desulfomonilales; family Desulfomonilaceae; genus JAZDOF01. Next base: position 5,879 of record JAZDOF010000469.1, read on the forward strand.
TTCGGTTCCACCCCGCTGATCGCGGCATTGACGCGCGGGGACATCAAGTCGGCCCGGCACCTGCTATCCCGTGGGGCCGATGTCAATGTCTCGACACATGTTGGAATCACGCCTCTAATGATGGCCTGCGCGGCCGGTGACGAAGGCATCGTAAGAGAGTTGGTCGAGAAAGGGGCGGATATCAACGCTCGGGCCAACACGGGTGCGGATGCACTTATGGCTGCGGCGGCCCGCGGCTCGATCCCTATCGTCGCCTATCTCCTGGACAAAGGGGCTCCTATTAACGGGCGGGCCTATAATGGGTGGACGGCTCTGACCTCCGCCCTGTTTCAGGACCAACACGAGATGGTGGAATTTCTCCGCAAACGCGGAGGCACCGACTGACGATCGGCGATGGGGCCACACGATGTATTGGGAATGAACCGAGAAGACCGGCAGAACACCATAATCGGAATTGTCGGTGCGAGGAGCGCATAGTCGCAATCGCGGCACTACTTTCGCCATGGGTTGAAACCCACGGCTGTGTACGGGACCCTCGAAGCGCGCCGAGAAGGGGTATTCCCTACCCGTCGGTCACTTCCCCGAACCCGAAGACCTTGATCGGGGCCTCGCAATAGTATGTACCACGAGTACGATGGGTCGGCTATCGGTTGAATTTCCACGTCGGCTGGTGTAAAAAAGTGGGGGCCGGCGGAAGCAGCAGACGGTATACTTCCGCGCGGCCCTTGAACAGAGCTTGAAACCGGCTAAATGACTTACGCGTGGATCCTGCCCCGATTCGATAGCGCCACGGACGGAAGGCCGCACTATGCGGTCAGCGTTGATCTTCCCGGGGCTCCGTGTGTACTCCGCGGCGAAACGAAACAGACCGTGCCGGCGTCCCCGGTGTGCCGTGGTTTTGCCTTTGCACGAAGCTTCGGCTCTTTCCGAGATCCTTGCCGTTCAACCGGCCGTTGAAGATTCGGTGAGGGATTGTATTGGTCGGTCTTTCCGTTGATTCGGAACAGCGACCTTGCGGGAGATCTGCGCGTTGTCATATGGCCGGTTAGACAAAAGCCGGGGCCTTATACCATTGCGCAATCAAGTAAGTGATTCCATAAAGGTGACCGTTGAAAGAATTACCCCCCTGTAGTCCCCCCGTTAACGGGGAGGGTTAGGGAGGGGTCTCTTCCGACTTCACTGGTTTGAAAGCCCATTGGTAGTATATCCTCGCCTGACTTGGAGACGGCGCAAGGTCAAGGCTGCCGGCAGGGTCGAAACTTTTTCGTCAACGGTTGTAACCGGAGACATGGCGTATCTTCTCGAAGCGGAAATAACCATGCCTATCAATTCCCCCGCTGCCGGTCCCTACGTTCACCCACTGGAGCGTATTCCCGACACTCTAAGGCGACTGTTTCCCGAAAAGGGGACTTTTCGCACGTTCGACACGGGCGACATAATTATGGGACAAGGGAGCAATTATGAGCAAATCTGTTTCCTCATGTCCGGGAGCGCGGTCGTCGTACTGACGGGGGACAATGAGGAACGGATAACCGTGGATAACCTCGGCCCCGGAGACATCTTCGGGGGCCTCAGCTATTTTACGGGCGTGCCTTGGGGTTCGGACGCGGAGCTGGTGGCCCAAGAACCGTGTGAAATTCTGGAGATATCGCCGGAGGAGTTTCAAAACGTCCTTCAATCCGCACCGAGTTTTTCGGTGAACGTGGTTAAGAACCTGGTCCGTAAGGTGATTAGGCTCGATCGCGGGTTGTTCTCGGTGAAACTCAAGCGACGTGCGCTCCAGGCCCTAATCAGCAGCGAGGAACACGTATTCCCCGATTATGTTATGGGAGACGTGGTCCGTGGTAGAGTCGAAAACCGTGCCCGAGAACTGGCCCGGACAGACGGACCTGTCCTCATCGTAGGCGAAAGCGGAGTCGGCAAAGAAGGCCTTGCTCATTCCATATTTCGGATGAGCCTTCACGGTAAGGAGGTTTTCCTGGCGGTGGACCTCCTTGGGACCCATGGAGAAGGGAAGGAATTGGGGATTGAATCGGCCCGAATGTCGGATGAGGAGCTTACCAACCATCAGCAGACGATATTTTTCGGGCATGAAGAGGCGGGGCGAGACGGAACCGTGAAAGAGATCCCCGGGTATTTCGAGCTCACTGAAGATGGGACTCTCCTCGTAAGAGGGATCGAGCAGCTCACGGCTAAAATGCAGATGAAGTTGCTCGAGGCATTGGTGACTCAAACCTTTCGTCGTGTCGGCGGCGTAAGGTTCCAACGGTCCAAGGTGAGGCTCTTCGCCACGACGAGGCTGGATCCGGCCCAAATTTCCTTGGAGAGACATCCGCTCATCCGCGCCCTTATGGATCGGGGCATCATCATCCCGCCCTTGAGGACGCGGCGTAAAGAGATACCGGGTCTGGTCAAACACTATCTGAAAAGATACGGCCGGGAGATGGACAAGGATATCCAACCGCTGCATCCGGAAACCCTCAAAGCGCTCATAAAATACAAGTGGCCGGGGAATGATCTCGAGCTGGCCACAACACTCAAGAGGGCGGTTCTGGTTTCCGAGAACGGCTTGCTCAGGCCTGCGGATATCTACTTCCACCTCAAGAGGGTCGAGGGCAGGGGCAAATTCAATCTATTTCGTTTTTCCCGGATCAAGCAAGCCTTCAAGAGCCCTCTGTACCCTGCCGTTCTACAGAGCGCGGCGACCCCGTTCTTTTTCATCATCCTGGCATTTCTGTTCTTGGGTCCGCAAGACCCCATGAAGAACCCCGCGGCCTTGGTCAGTTGGGCATTGGGCTGGCCCATAATCATCATGGGCGCTTTTGTGTGGTCTCGTTTCTGGTGTACTCTGTGCCCCGTAGGGACCATGGGGAAGCTGGCCAAGAAGATCGTTGCGTTGGAACGACCGTTTCCCACCTTCCTCAAGACTCACAGCGACTTTGTCATAGCCGGCACGGTCCTATTCATCATGTGGTTTGAGGTGGTGTTTCACATACGGGACTCACCGATGCTGGTGGGGGGACTCCTTCTTGCAATGCTGGGCTCGGCCATATTTTTCAATATGGTTTTCGAGCGTCAGTCTTGGTGTCTCTATTTGTGCGGCCTGGGCGGAATGATAGGGGTTTTCTCCAAAGCTGCCGCCGTGGAGCTTCGAGCCGACCGCAACGTCTGTATCGCTCAGTGCGCCACCAACGAGTGTTACATGGGCAAGGATGGTATTGAAGGCTGCCCCTTCGGCCAAGCCGGGCCCAAACTGCACAGCAACAGGCTGTGCAAACTCTGCATGACATGTCTCAAACTATGCCCGCACGACGCGATCAACCTGAATGTACGACTGCCGGGTCAAGAGATATGGGAAATCGCACACACCAATAGAGGCACGGCCTTTCTTATCGTCGGTTTGATCGGGGGCTTGTTCAGTGAGATGATGTCCGGGCCGGCTTCGTATGGCGTCTTGGCCATGTATCTACCCGTATCCGAGGGTGCCCGGTTCACGGTAGTATTCCTTGGGGTCCTGATTACGGCAAACCTCCTATTGGCCCTGGCCGCCGCAATCTCTAAGACGATCCTGGAGGACCCCTTCGAATTGAACTATTCACGGTACGGGCTGAGCCTGCTGCCGCTCACCCTTACGGGTTTCACGGCTTTTCACATCTATTATCTCTTAGCACTGGGCGTACAGATTCCGGTCCTAGTGGTGGAGTCGTTCAACTTTGTCGTGTTACGACACCTGATCATCGCGGTGCCGCCATGGATAACGAACGTTTTGCAATGGACGATGACATCCGCAGGTCTCATATGGACCTTGTTGATAATGTTCAAGCTCGGTCGCCGAAGTCAACGAAAGCTCAAGTGGGTCCTCCTCGGTCTCCTTCCCCACGCATTGCTGGCGGCAGGCTTTGCCGGCGGTTTGATGTGGGCCATGGGCAACTATTTCCGCGGGTAGGAACGGTATCGCACGTCCCGTCCCTCAAGGATGGATTGCTTTATCGACTCAAGAGCTTCCAGCCCGCGCAATGCCCGTTCGCCGTTTACCAGAGGGTTCCCGCCTCGTTGAACCACGTCTATGAAGTCGTCCAACTCGGCCTTAAGCGGTTCCACTTTCGGCACGGTTATTTCCTCGGTACGCATACCCGCCATGAAGCATGCGCCCTTGTCGATAGAAGGGACCGAATCGGCCGATGACACGGTGAGCCGATCGGCAAGCGTGTCGGCTTCCAGGTACCGGCACGGGGTGCTGACCGTGAAGGACCGTACTTTCTTGGGGGAACACTTGCTGGTACGGAATACGGCGACCGTCCCGTTGAGGAATTCTATACGGGCGTGAGCAACGTCGATTTGATGTGAAAAGATGGGCCGTCCCGCCGCGGATACGCGTACGATGGGGGAGTCGGCTATTTCCAACGCAAGATCGACGTCATGAATGAGCAAATCGTACAGCACGTCCACGTCAAGACACCGTGAGCCGTCAAAAGGGGCAAGCCTGCGGCAATCTATGGAAACAACCTCTTCATTCTCGTCCAGCATGTCCATCAAAGCCCTGACGGCAGGGTTGTAGCGTTCCACATGCCCCACCATCAATACGATGCCCCTCTCTCGAGCGGCCTCGACCAGTCGTCGAGCATTCGGTCCGCTATCGGCCAAGGGTTTTTCCATCATGACGTGGACGCGCTTCTCAACGCACCTCAAGCCTATGGAAAGGTGCTCGGACGTAGGTGCGGCTACGCTTACGGCGTCGGACCGTTCCAGTAACGCATCGAGGGAATCGAAAGCGGAACACCCGTAAGTCCGGCAGAAAAAGACCCCGCGATCCGGATCGGGGTCGTAGAGACCCGAGAAGGTCACCGCGCGGTTTCCCGCAAGTATTCTAACATGGTGCCGGCCCATCGAACCGGCTCCTACAACGCCGACTCTCAATTTTCCATCCGTGGATATCATGGGACGGGAGGATACACTCGACCTTCACCTTCGTCAAAGGTTATAAGTTTACTTTCCGACCGACTCTGTGCTTATATATGGCGGCTATCAGACATATCGAGAGGTGACCTATGGTGAGGAGTTCCTTGCTGGTGCTTGCGATTTTGTGCCTTACCGTCGTCGGCGGTTGGGCGGCCGAACCCGTCATCATCGGGGCCTACATCCCTATGACGGGAGCAGTGGCGGCCTACGGCCAAATGGCCGTTGACGGAATCAAGGCGGCTTCGAAAATGGAGCCACAAGTTCTCGGTCGTCCTGTGGAAGTCAAATACGTGGACACCAAATCGGACAAAGTGGATGCGGCCAACGCCGTCTCTCGACTCATCGAGAAGGAAAAGGTCTGCGCCATTATCGGGGAAATGATATCCGGAAACACCATCGCCGGGGCCGATCACGCGGAGCGCAGCGGGGTGCCGATGGTTTCTCCTACGGCAACCAACCCCATAGTTAATCAGGGTAAGAAATACATATTCCGCGTCTGCTTCATCGATACCGAACAGGGAAAGACGGGTGCCAAGCTGGCGGCGGAAAGACTCAAGGCCAAGACGGCCGCTTTGATTTACGATATATCCCAAGATTACTGCGTAGGGCTCGCAGCGTTCTTCAAGAAAGAATTCACGCATCTCGGCGGAAAGATCGTCTCTGAGACGAAGTACAAGTCCGGCGACAAGGATTTCACTCCTCAACTGGCCGCTATTGAAGCCGCCAAGCCTGATGTCATATACGCCCCGGTTTACTACACGGAATGCGCCCTAATCGCCAAGCAGGCAAAGGAGATGGGCATCAAGACGCCGATCGTGGCCGGTGACGGCGTCGACGCTCCGGAACTGCTCAAGTTAGGCGAGAAGGCCGTCGAGGGACTCTACTTCACCACTCATTTCCATAAAGACATGATTACCACCGAGCGCGGGAAAAAGTACCTGACGACTTTCGCCGAGGAATTCAAGAAAGACCTCGATGCCTGGTCCGCCATGGCCGCCGACGCATACTTCATCATTCTCGACGCCATAAAACGGGCCGGAAGCGACGATCCCAAGCAAATCAGAGAGGCCCTGAGCGCAACAAAAGACTTTGAGGGCGTATCCGGCAAGATTTCCATGAAGCCTGACGGGAACCCGGAAAAAGCCATGGTCATCAACCAAGTCAAAGACGGCAAGTTCGCGTACGTGACGACCATTAATCCATAATACGATGAACCGGCGCTCGGCGATTCCCCGGTGCCCCGTACAATGGCGGCCTCCGGGGGCTCGGCCGGGCATGCCGACAACCACCATCACTGCTAACGGCAGGAAAGCTCCAACAATTGGACTGGGCCTTCTTTTTTCAGCAAATAATCTTCGGTTTGACGCTGGGATGCTTCTATAGTCTATTGGCCATCGGGTACACGATGGTTTACGGCGTGCTGCGGTTGATCAACTTCGCACACGGCGATCTACTGATGGTTTCAGCGTACATCGCCTTTTTCGGGATCATCATCTTTCGCATACCCTGGCCGCTCGCGTTTGTGGGAGCGCTTGCGTTGACGGGGGTGCTCGGGATACTAATCGATCGCGGCGCCTATCGCCCTCTGCGACAAAGTCCTCGGATCAGTTGCCTTATTACCGCCATAGGAGTGTCTTTTCTCCTGGAGAATCTCGGATTGGTGGTAATAGGCGGTCGCCCGAAGTCGTTTCCCAAACCGGAGCTCTTCGACGGCGTCCTGTTGTTGGGGGGCGTTCGCATCCCCTACCTTTCAATCTGGGCCTTCATGGTGACCGCTGCACTCCTGCTCATGGTCCTTCTTATCGTTCATCGTACCCGAATCGGCATGGCCATGCGCGCGCTATCGCGCGACATTGAAACCGTTCGGTTGATGGGGGTCGATTCCGACCGCGTGATATCGTTCACTTTCGCGCTCGGATCAGTGCTCGCCGCAGCCGGCGGGATCATGTGGTGCATGAAATATCCGGCATTAGAACCCTTCATGGGGGTTGTTCCGGGTATAAAGGCCTTTGTAGCCGCTGTTCTCGGAGGGATCGGCAGCGTAGCGGGAGCCGCGCTCGGCGGAATGCTCCTGGGGCTTGCGGAAATCCTTATAGTGGCGGTACGACCTGAATGGTCGGGATACCGGGACGCCATCGCGTTTGGAATACTTCTAGTGATCTTACTTACCAGGCCTGCCGGCATCCTCGGCGAAGACCTCGATGAGCGAGCGTGATGCCTGCGGTGATCGAATTCATCTTAATTCATCAGCGGATCAAGGATTGAATGAATCGGAATCAACCGTCGCCGGGTAACCGGGAGAACCCGCTTAGGGACCGTCTTCTTACCGTCCTCTCCGTTTCGGTATTAGTGGGCCTGCTATGGTATGCCGACAACTACACAAACGCATACACCGTTCGAATATTGACCACATCAGCTATTTTCATCATCTTGGCGGTCAGCTACAACATCATTAACGGAGTCACCGGTCAGTTCTCGCTGGGACCACATGCGTTCTTGGCCGTGGGAGCTTATACGAGCGCCATACTTACGCTGACGCATGAGGAAAAAGTCCGTTCTTTCATCATAGAACCCATGATGTGGCCTTTCTCCCAGATAACCCTGTCTTTTCCCCTTTCACTATTGATAGCGGGAACGGTTACGGCCATAACGGCACTTCTCGTTGCCATCCCCGTGTTTCGGACGAGGGGTGACTATTTGGCAATAGCCACCTTCGGTTTCGGCGAAGTAATACAAGTGCTTACGAACAACTTTGTTCCCTTGACCAACGGACCGTTGGGCCTGAAGGGTCTGCATCCTCATACCAACTTGTGGTGGAGCTGGGGTGTCTGCATCCTTTCCATAGTCTGCATCATGAAGCTCGTGGGGTCCTCGTACGGTCGGGCAATGAAAGCGGTGCGCGAGGACGAAACCGCGGCGGAGGCCATGGGCATCAACGCGTTCCGGACAAAGACGTTGGCGTTCGCGATCAGCGCGTTTTTCACCGGAATTGCAGGCGGTCTGCTCGCTCATCTCATAACGACCATTTCCCCATCCCTATTCACTTTCTTTCTCACCTTCAACCTACTTATCATCATCGTGACCGGAGGACTGGGGAGCACCACAGGATCGGTCATAGCAGCGCTCCTTTTCACATTCGGCGGCGAATTTCTGAGGATCACGGAAGAACCGTTCACTCTGTTCGGGTACGAGTACCCCGGCATCGCAGGCATGCGTATGGTTATTTTTTCGGCGATTTTGATACTCGTCATGCTGTTTGCTCAAGAGGGGATTATGGGGCGAAGCGAATTCTCTTGGTCAGGCCTTTTTTCCAGGACGGCCCGATGGTTCGGCCGCGACCGAAGGCGGGTATGATCATGGGCGAACCTCTTCTCCGCACCGAAGGCCTCACCGTAGTTTTTGGAGGGCTTAGGGCTTTGGACGGCCTGGATCTCACCGTGAGGGAAGGCGAAATAATCGGCCTCATCGGTCCCAACGGCGCCGGGAAGACAACCGCGTTCAACGCCATTACCGGGTTCATCAAACCGGCCGGAGGACGGGTTATTTTCCGAGGCCGCAGCATAACCGGCAACCCTCCGTGGATGATCGCTCAATCCGGCATTGCGCGCACGTTCCAGAACATTCGGCTTTATGCGGATCTCACCGTACTGGAAAACGTCATGGTCGCAGGCCATTGCTCCATAAGTTACTCATTCGTGGAGGCCATTTTAGGTGTAGGGCGCTTGAAGAGGGATGAAAAGGCCGTAAGGGCAAAGGGCGAACATCTGTTGGAATTCATGGGTCTTGCGGATGTCGCGCGGGAAAAGGCTTCTTCACTGCCTTACGGCAGCCGTCGAAAGCTCGAGGTGGCAAGGGCCTTGGCGCTTGACCCCGGTTTGTTGCTTCTGGATGAGCCGGTAGCGGGGATGAATCCCATGGAAACCATCGATTTTGGGGAATTGGTTGGAAAGCTCCGTATGAATTCCTCGCTGTCGATTCTTCTCATAGATCATGACATGCGATTCGTTATGGACGTGTGTGAAAGGATACGAGTCCTGGAATACGGTATGCCGATCGCCTGGGGAACACCTTCGGAGATCCAGAACAACGAACGCGTGATAGAGGCGTACCTGGGTCAGGAACACTGAACGGTTGAGTGAATCGAAATAAACATCGGGGCGGGGATAGACCCCGCGCCTACGTTACCTTGGTTCCGCCCGGCCGGTTTTACCGCAAATTTCAAGGAGCGTCACCATATCACAATGAGGGTTCAATAGGCGTAAGGTGCTGGAAATAGACGAACTACATGTGTACTATGATGGAATTCACGCCATCAAGGGCATTTCCCTGACCGTTGAAGAAAGGCGGATCGTACCGCTTCTCGGGTCCAACGGGGCTGGGAAGACCACCACCGTACGGGCGGTTTCCGGGATCCAGCCCATCCGGTCGGGATCAATCCGTTTCGAAGGCCGCCTCCTCCGCAAGGTGCCGGCGCATGAGATACAGCGTATGGGCTTGGTTCACATCCCTGAAGGCCGAAGGATTTTTGCGAATCTA
>JAZDOF010000763.1:0-4406 GCA_043799015.1 Pseudomonadota bacterium
CCTTTTGGGAGTGATGGTCGGCTACGTCCCGGCGGTGATGGGTTTGGACCAAGTAGGCGCCGGTGATTATCGTTCTCGCGGCCGTGCTACTCCCGGCCTGCTCACCCCGAGCCATGTCGGGCTCATGGGATGTCCTTTTCAATAGGTCGGGTCGGGTCGAAACGGCGCGAGACTTCAGCGGGTCCTGCTCGCTGTCGGGCGGGGGGATGGCCCCGGCCCGTGAATGTTGTTCATCTCTGCAAGCGATCGACGTTCATGCCTTGAGCCAACCGTACCCTTCCAGCCTGCCCCAAGCCGTTCGAACGTGTTCCGGTTTGAACAGTCCGCTCTTACGGTCGCTCCATCGGCGAATGCCCTCGATTGCGGAATCGGCATCGGCGGCGTCGTGCTCATGCTTCGCGAGCCAATGAACCGAAGAAAGTAACTCCATCCCGTAGGGGGTCTCGAACCCGTCAACAAGGTCCGCTACTACCTCCAGTTTCTTCATAGCCTCCGGATGATCCCGGAGGAAGGCTTCGGCCTGCGCCGCGGCTCCAGGCAAAAGCTCGATCTCTACGTCCGCGGCTTCGGTTCCTTCCACAGACGGACGGTAAAACGATCTTCCTCCTCGATAAGATCCGGCTCCGTCCCGTTGTGCCGCCGCATGCCTTGAATGATCTTGCGTGGCACTCCGAGACCCGTAGCTTCGACGTAGCGGTAATCGCGAAGGACTTCCTTGATGAGTTCGTTCCGGGAGGCCCGGTAACCCGCTCTCATCTTTTCAACCGTGACTGTGTTCGGCAAACGACCGGGTGAAATGATTTCCAGACGGTCGGTGTAGAGGGACACCTCAATGTCCGTTACGGCTATGGAGTAGTCGCGATGTGCGACGGCGTTAACTACGGCCTCGCGAACAGCCTCACCCGGATAATCCCAATGTTCCTTTCGGCGGCCTCCTTCATCTATATGCGCTCTAACGTGTGAGTTGCGGCGGACGAACTCCATTGCCTGCTCGATCAAACCCGTTTCAAGCAAATCCCCCGCACCGGTAAGCAGTGCTGCGGCCGGCCCGCGAAGAACGGTCCTCTCCCGTGCAGAGTAGTCCTTTTCTGTTCCCGCGTACGCCACCGCCGTGATGCCGGCCTGAGGCAAATATCGGTTGGGTCTCAGGCCGAAGAGAATGAGCGCTCCCGCAGTAGGGACCGCCCGTCCTCTATCCTGGACCATGAAATCCGTGTTGAGGAGAAGACGTCGCCACGCTTCTTCGTCATCATCGCGCGGGCAATCCTGTCCCCGAATGTCGTTGAAATAGTTCACGAGTCTGCGCCGATCCAGATCGGTGAAACCGGTTCCGGGCACAGGTCGTATATCGTATCGCACAAGACCCGATTGTTGGTACAGGCGGGCCTCTTCTTCTCTAGTGGCTTCGCGACTCGTAGAGCCAACGCGAATGTACGTGACCCAGGCCGATCCCCGCCTTGCCTTGTACGGTTTGTCCGGGCCGTCCGCCGAAAGGCTTACCACTCCAACGGCCTTTGACTCGTCCCAGCGAAACTTCTCCCAGTACGGGATTACTGCCGGCTGAATGTGAGTCCGAGCGACCTCCATCACCCATTCTTCGGCTCTCTTAGGGTCGCGGGTCAGTCCAAGAACCGTGCCGGCGTCCTCTACGCCAAGAAAAATGTGGCCGCCCTCCAGATTGAGAAGGGCCGACATCTCCTTTGCGAGCGAATCGGGGTGGACATCGTCGCGTTTGAACTCGACGCCGGAGTTCTCACCGTTGCCAATTATTTCCAGAAACTCCGTCTTGGTCAATGAAATGCCCCCTAGAACCCGTACTTCCGGCGTCTCATCTCAAAAGCGGCTCGTCCACCTTCGAGCACTTCTTCGACGAGTGCTCGAACGGATCCCGAGTCAATGGATCCTATGTGTTCAGGCGGAATACGCGCTTTACCTTCTTGACCCGCTTCACCGGAAGCCGTGAGCCCTACGATAAGTTCCGCATCGCCAAGTACCGGGATGTTTGCGTTGTGTGTGGCGAACACAAATTGACGCCGTCTTTTCTCCTCACGCATCTTCGGCACTACGCCTTCCGTAACAAATCGGTTGTCCAGGTCGTCTTCCGGTTGATCGACTACAAGCGGCGCCTCCGATTCGAGCAACAGCAGAAGCAGCACTGCCGTGGCCTTTTGGCCCGTGGAGAGATCATCAAGCTTCTGCCAAGAGGCTGGTTGTCCGTCTCCTGCAACGTTCAGATCAATCTCAGTGGTTGGTTCAAAGTCTAACTCTTCCAGTTGCATGATCACGTCGGGCGGAGCCTTGGCGATCCTATCGGCTTGGGCGGACGGGATTCTGAATCTTTGGGTCAGTGCTTCCCCACCCTGGCGGCACGCGTCAACCAGTTCCGTCAACGAAAGGCTTTCGTTACTTCGCAGAGCATCAACGGCTTCTGAAAGGCGGCCTCCTATACCATCCTTCAAGAGCCGAAACAGCGGTTCTTGGTTACCGGCAAATTTTACGTTCACCCGCACACGCTCAGAGAGTTGCCTATTTACTTTCTTCGCAGCGCGCTCAAGCCGCCTGAACGCCTCGGATTTGATGTCCTCCCATTCAGCCAAAAGGCTCCGACGGCGGTCTTCGTGTTCTTTCTTCGCGCTGTTCAGAATTGCCCGGCGCTCCCGAAGTGGTCCAAGTTCCTCAATTTGACGCCTGAGCCGAATGAATTCTTCGCCGTCCACCTTCGATTTTTGAAGTTCGCGAAGGATCTTCGCATATTCCGTCTCTACGACCTTCTTCCGCTCTTCCCATTGGGAGCGGACCGACGCCAGACCGGATTCGGCAATTCCGATTACCTCTTGGAAGCGCCCAGCAATGGCATCCAGCTCTAACGTCAGATTTGACAGCACTTGCCCTGCCGCTGCCGGGATCTCCTTTCCCGGCAATCCATCAAGGGCCCTTTCAGAAAGGAACGACCGGTCGACAGGGAGCGACCGGCGAAGGTCCTCAAGTATTTGCCTATAAGGATCGAGGCGTTCCTCAGCGGTTCTCACAACCTGTTCTTCGCGTACAAGAAGGCTTTGTTCTTTGAGGCGCTCTTCGAGACCTGCGTCTTGAAAGCGCTTAAGCCTTTCCTCCAGTGCCGGCAGTGCGGCCAGCCGGTCTTCAATCTGCGCCAGGTTCCTGTCTGTGTCGAGAATCCCGGATCGCGATTGTTCAATCTGCCTCTTCAAGTCGCCTTTGCGTCGGTCCGAAGATGGGTCCCTCTCTACAAAACGCTCCAGGAGACGAGTCAGTTTTTCCGGGCTCTTTGTAAGCTCCGATATCTCGTGTTGGCCGTACACTTCCATCCTCGGGACGACGTCGGAAACAGCCAAGTCGAGAACATTCCCGTTGGAATCACGCAAAACGGGCGGATTGGGAATCGTGCGTTCGATTCGGTAGTCCTGCGTGTTCGGTCGGTGGGAGCGCAGAATCAATGTGATCTTGGTGCCATTCTTCAAAACGTTGCGGACAATACCTTCGTGCGTCTTGCGTGCTTCTTCGCCTATCGGCTCAAGGCTTAGAACATATCGGAGGCTTTCGACAACCGTGGACTTACCGGTTCCTCTTCCGCCGACGAGGACATTGAGGTTCTCATTGAAATGAATAGCGGATCCATCAAGGAATCCACCTTGCCAAGCCAGAGCGACCAATTCCGAATGTTCTTCCGGTAAGGCATCGCCGGCAAGTCTGATTCTAGATATGGGATCCAAAAACGCTTGACGCAATGCCTCAACGGATATCTCCGACATTTTGATCCAGCAAGAAGCGCCGGGTTTCTCGAAATCGTCCGGGCTTGATACGTCCTGGGCATTGATTATGGCCGCCGGGATGTCCCGATGGTAATCAGGATTCTTGTTTTCAAGGATTGGTCGTAAATTCTCCGGAGCATCCGAAATCGGCCCAGGTAACGAACAGGCGAGTAGGTGAGAGGACCGCCAAGCGTTGATCCTCGACTGTCCGGAAAGGGCTGTCAAGAGCCCTCCTTTGCCCGCGACATGTGCAGCGACACAAATGGATTCCCACTTTAATGATGCTTCCAAGAACTCGATCGCATCATACTTGCCAAGGGGAGAGTCGATGCAATCATGATGAATGCCGCAGTCGCCGAGCACTCTTTCCAAGGAATCCAAGTCTTTCTGCGCATCAAAAAGACATAAGAAATGCACCCCGTCCTTGGTTACCGCCTCAAAGCCTGGGAACGCATGAATGCCGGCCTCCTGTGCAGCCGGCAAGAGACTCTTCGCCGTGCGCACTCGGTAATGGTCGGTTACGGCAATAATCTCAATTCCTCTTTGTTTGCAGGCTTCAATGACCGCGGTGTTGTAGTCCGCCTCATCACGGAACTTGCCCCCATTCTTGTGCCTAGATACATAATCGAACGGATT
>JAZDOF010000499.1:0-2738 GCA_043799015.1 Pseudomonadota bacterium
TATAGATGAATGAGAGGCATCAACCGCCCCGCTTACACTGAGCCCTTTCGGCACGGCCGACCGTTCGTTCCGAGATTCGGAGGAGCGACCCGCCCCCCGACGAATCAAACGGGAAAAGAGCCGACCGCGGACAAAGGCGAAATGAGGATGCGATCGAACGGAAACATAAGATGCACACGCATGACACGGAGGGTACAATGACGGTCTTTTACCGAAGGCTTCCAAAATTCGACTATGCCGGCCCCAAGGACATCGCGGAAGCCTGGGATCTGATGCGGGGCATGAACGGGGTTGATTATCAGGTGTTCGCCGGAGGCACGGACGTCATCCCCAAGCTGAAACGGCGGGCGGGCCGAATCCCCAAGTGCCTGATAGACCTCAAGGGAATCCGTGAGCTTGATTATATTAGTTACGACGCTAACGGCGGGCTCGCATTAGGAGCACTTGCCTGCGTGCAGGACGTGGCGGATTCACGCCTCATACGCGAGCATCACCCGGCCCTGGCCGAGGCGGCCGGCCGTATCGGCGCCGCGCAAATTCGGCACCGTGCTACTGTCGTCGGGAACATTTGCAATGCGGCCCCTTCGGCAGATACGGCGCCCGCCCTGCTTGCCCTGGATGCATCCGTGCGCTGCGCCTCGGCCGCGGGAGACCGCATCGTTCCCTTGAAGGACTTCTTTGCCGGTCCGCTCCAAACCGTTCTCTCTCACGGTGAGATCGTCAGAGAGATAATGGTGCCCGGGTCGAGCGCAGGACCGAACAGTTGTTACATCAAGCTCTCTCCGCGTCAACACATGGATCTGGCTGTTGTGGGAGTCGCTGCTTTCGTGCGGGAGAAGGACGGAAGATGCGAGGAAATCCGCATAGGGCTCGGGTCGGTGGGACGTACTCCTTTGAGGGCGTTTGCCGCTGAGACCTCACTTCGCAACGCAACGATCAACCAAGAGAGTATCGAACTCGCGGCCCGGGCGGCGGCCGAAGAGTGTTGGCCCAGGGATTCCATCCGAGGTTCGGCCGCATATCGCAGGGAAATGGTTCACGTGTTGACGGTTCGGGCGATCAACCGGTGTCTGTCCGGAGAACCGTTGGAAGGAATCTGTCGAACAAAGGGGGATTCCAGATGAAGCAAATCGAATTTACCATAAACGGAAAAATGGAAACCCTTGAGGTTGCCCCTTCGGAAACGCTTTTGGACATGATTCGAGAGAGGTTGCATCTCACCGGTACCAAGGAAGGGTGCGGCCTGGGAGAGTGCGGGGCATGCACCGTCATAATGGATGGAATGACCGTGAATAGTTGTATCGTTTTGGCCGTTGAGGCGGACGGCAGGTCCCTTGTGACCATTGAAGGAATTGGGACAAGGGAAAAGCTTCATCCTGTGCAGGAATCGTTCGTAAAGCATGGCGGATCGCAATGCGGCTTTTGTACTCCGGGAATGATCATGTCCGGAGCACACCTGCTGGAGAAACACCCGCACCCCACTGAGAGCGAAATACGGGAGGGCATCGCAGGAAACTTCTGCCGATGCACCGGCTACACTAAGATCATAGAATCCCTTGCTGCCGCTGCCGATATGACCGCGGAGGGAGGGGAGTCATGATGGAACAATATTCGGTAATAGGCAAACCCGTCCCTAGGGTGGACGCCCTTGAGAAGGTCATCGGCGACGCCAAGTACGCAGCGGATTACTCTCTTCCCGGAATGCTTTGGTGCAAGGTCCTGCGGAGCCCCCATCCCCACGCGAGAATTCTCAACATTGACACCGCCGCGGCGGAAGCGCTCCCCGGAGTGAAGGCCGTCTGCACCGGAAAGGACTTCAATGGATGGACTTGGGGGTTTATGCCGCAGACCAGAGATGAACCGCCTTTAGCCGTTGGCAAAGTCCGTTACCTGGGCGAGGCCGTGGCTGCCGTCGCTGCTGTGGATGAAGACACCGCAGAGGAAGCGGCCGGGCTCATTCGCGTTGATTATGAGGAACTCCCCGGGGTTTTTGATTCTGAGGAAGCCATGAAGCCGGGCGCCCCGGCCGTCCATGATTACGTACAGAACAACCGTAGCTGGGAATTCCATATGGACTTCGGCGACGTGGAAAAGGCGTTCGCTGATTCGGATATCGTGCGCGAAGACCGGTTTGAAACGGGACGGGTGCTCACGGGTTATCTCGAACCCCCCGCCGCCGTTGCCGTGTACGATTCAAGCGGCATTACCCTGTGGGGTGCGAAGCAGAGTCCATATTTTGTTTATCGCCATATGGCCGCGTGCTTCAACTTACCTCTGAACAAAATAAGAATCATTCAGCCGTTCATCGGCGCGGGGTTCGGGGGTACCACGAACGACTCCGTCGCTGGCGATTTTTGCTCAGTTCTCTTTTCCAAATGGACCGGCAAACCGGTGAAGTTTGTTTACAGCATGGAGGAAGTTCTCAAGACGGCCCGTCGGAGACACAACTTCATCATATACAGCAAAATGGGAATGAAGAAGGACGGCACCTTGACGGCGATTCAGCAAAAAGCCATTGCCGAAGGGGGAGCATACACGGCGATCGGTCCGCTGACTCTATATTTGAGCGGCGCCTTGACCACACTTCCATACAAGCTGCCCAATTTCAGGTACGACGCATACCGGATCTTCACAAACCACCCGGTCGGTGCCGCCATGCGGGGACATGGGACAACGCACACCCGCTTCGCGGCAGAAATTCAAATGGACATGATCGCCGAGGAACTCGGTATCGATCC
>JAZDOF010000507.1:0-2243 GCA_043799015.1 Pseudomonadota bacterium
GGGTCCTGGATCATCGATCCGAGAACCGCTGCTTCCGCCGCTATCGCTATTTCGGCCGAGTAGAACGCCTTTTCCTGCGGCGATATCGGCCCTGATTTGTTTCCTGCGTTCCCGGAGCTTGCGTTCACCTTCGGCTCTGACATCGGCTAACCTCTGTCCTTCTGGGTCAAGTGGGGGTCTGGGTGGGAAACGGTCTTTGCGTTCAGGCGGCGGCGTCTCCAAACGCCCGCCGCCGTTGGGACGCCTACAATCATTAGGATTTATACCGACCTCCTTCTTATGGTCGGTCGGTCGGTCAGGCGCACTGTCATGTGACAATTCCGCACTGTCATGTGACAGTACTGTACGCACCCTCTTATTGATTCGGTAATCTCTCATCCGCTGCGCCTCCTTCCAACTTGACGTATAGTCCTGTGAATCATGGATTTGCGCTCCATGTTCCGTCTCGTCAAGCAGTTTTCTCTTTACTGCGGATCTATACCATATCCCTCCTTCCCCCGTCCAGCCGGCGGCCATCTCGATATCCTCTGGGTCGAAGCTGGAGAGGTCTCCATCAGGGCAATGAATAGCGCTCCACAACCACAAGGATACTACCGTACCCAACCCGTTCGCCACCGTCATATTACAGTCACGTGACAACTTGAGGATCTTGGGATGGTCACGCGTTCCCGCCTCGACTTGTATCCATGCCATCAGACAACCCCCTTTCTGAGGCCGTGAAAATCCTCCAGGTAGCACCGCAGGTGTTTCGCGAGGGCCCCAGCGGCCCGGCGGCGAGTGGGATTGGTACGGGAGTGCTCGTAGAACAGAAGGAGATCGTGCAGACGGCGAATCTCGAAGGCGGCGTCAGTCCCTCGCCGTGGGGGGCATTTTTCTTCCATGTTAACCCCTTCTCGGGCTTCCATTAGGAGCCGATCCATCAAAAAGGTCGAGCCCCGCCGGTGTGTGATGGATTCCGTGCTCAAGTACGAGAGGCGGGCGCACAGCCGGCGGGCTCGATCAATCCGTTGAATGCATACTTGGCAAAATAGAATCCATATGAGAAGAATGATCTTTGTCCTACGCGCCGTCAAGAGGAATCCGGAAAGATTTTCAGGATTTTTGTTGCATCACTCGCCCAGTGGCACATAATCTGGCCCATGAAAGGTCGAATCCATCCTCGACACAATGGTACAGAACGTGGTCAGTGGACCATAAAGTGGACCAAAGGTCAGACTTTGAAAGGGTTACGGATGGCGATGGAACGCAGAGGTTTCTTGAAGGCCCTCGGAGTGGCGGCCGGTGCTCTGACGCCGGCGATCTCGCAGTTCCCTGCGGCGGCTTCTTCGGCACCTCCACGAATCAATAGCATTTGCGATTCTGCTGTAAAGGACCAGATGCAGAGGATTGCCGATGGGATTCTCGGTGATGCGTGGAACAACGAGGCGCTTGCGGTGTTTTTGAGACGGACGGGCGCAACTCAAGATTCGACTGAAAGTGTGCTCTCTCGAAAAGGCTGGTATGACAGGCTCGTTGTGGTGTCTGATGGCGGGCGTGACGTTATTGTCCACTCACCCCATGGATTCATAGAGCTTACTGCCCTGCACCGGATCGCTGCGGCTTCTATATTCAATCCCTTCAAGGATGCTTACCGATAGGCCACACGTATGGAAATCGAATTCGGCAAACCGTGGACGGATGAACAGAGAGCGTACATCAAGGCGAACTTGTCGGCCATCGGGGAGGCGACGGGAAGCATGTTTCTTGATCCGTCCAAACCCCTGACAGCCGCCGAGGCGGCCACCTTGAAGATCCAGTACAAGGTCGCTGGCAACGATGTGGAGGAACTGTTGCCCGAGGTTCTGACTAAGGCATCGAAAGCGGAGGGGGCGGAGGCCCGGTTCCGCAGTGCCGCCGCCGCCGTCAAGTTCCAGGAGGCCCACAATCGCTTCGTCGCCGCGACCAAGGAGGGCAAGATGCCCACGGATGACGACCTCGTATTGGTCGCCGGGGGCTTGGGAGTGACAAAAGAGCAGCTCGCGGAGGGCCTGGGAGCCGCCGGCGCCGAGGATAATGATGATAACGGCGATAAGAACAGGGGTAAGAAGGGCACCACCGGAATAGATCCGGCCAGTCCGGAGTTTCAAGCCGCCGTCGAAAGGGCGGTCGAAACGAAGTTCGGCAAGCGGATGTTTCCCACGGAATACCATCAACAATACAACAACGAGGGGTTCCAGAAGCAGACCGAGCAGATGCTGCGGAGT
>JAZDOF010000508.1:0-8596 GCA_043799015.1 Pseudomonadota bacterium
CTCGGGATGCGGTCATTTTACCCATGCGTACTTCCTGGGGTCCGCACTACCGAAGTTGGAAGATGAAATCACCGCGTTCAGCAAACGATTGCAGCTACTAAACCAAGAGCCTCTGCTGCGCCAGACCAACGTCTATCATCAGACGTTTTTGAATTTGCGAGGTAAATCAGGAACGCCGACGGTATTGACGGGCGAGCTTATGGATGAAGACGAGCTGCTTCGTTTGTTTACCGAGGCCGGCGACAAGAGCAAGGTCGTTCATCTCTGCCTGAATAAGCTCATCCTGTGCTACCTCTTTCGCCATTACGACCGGGGTCTCGAGGCGGCCCGGCCGGCCGAAGAATGCTTGGTAGGAATGCGCGGGACATACGCAACGGCCTTGTTCTATTTTTATGATTCGTTGCTGCTTTTGGCCGGGCGGGCTGCGGGAGCCGGTTCGAGTGCGGTATTGAAAAAAACGGCGGCAAACCAAAAGAAAATGAAATTGTGGGCCCGGCATGCTCCCATGAATTTCCGTCACAAGTTTCAACTGGTCGAGGCGGAGAGGCTACGGGTAACGGGGCGGGATGCCGAGGCGGCCGATGCCTTTGATAGAAGCATCAAGCAGGCCCATGCCGGCGGTTATGTCAATGAGGAAGCCCTTGCGAACGAATTGGCCGCGGCATTTCATCTTTCGCGAGGAAAGGTCAAGTTGGCGGCGGCCTATGCCCTTGACGCGCTGGGATGCTATGAAGCATGGGGCGCCAGGGCAAAAGTCGTGGATTTGAAGGAGGTGTTCAAAGGGCCCTTGAAGGAAATCTCAGCGGCCCTTGATTCCGGGACTCTAAGCATCGGCAGCACCATTTCCAAAGTCCTGGGCGACATGGAAGAAGGTTTGGACCTGGCTTCGGTGATGCGGGCCACTAGGTCCATTTCCGGGGAAATACAATTCGATGGGCTGCGCCGGACGCTGATGACGACCATCGCGGAGAGTTCGGGTGCCGAAAGGGCCGTGTTGCTTCTCCGGTCCGGTGATCGGATGATGGTCTACGGGCAGGAGCCCGTTCCCGACACGGCGGACGCGAGCTTTGTTCCCGTACCTTTGGATGAAACCTCCGCTGTTCCAAGAGCCGTGGTGAATTACGTCATTCGTACGAACGAGACTTTAATATCCGATGAGGTTGCATCGGACCCACGGTTTGCCGACGACCCTTACGTCATTGCGAACGCGCCTCGGTCGGTCCTGTGCCTTCCAATAATTCGCCAGATGCAGCTCGTGGGCGTTTTCTATCTGGAAAACCGCTTTATCCCGGGCATCTTCGCCCGTGGAAGAGTTGCAATGCTTCAAATGCTATGTGCCCAAGCCGCGATATCCATTGAAAACTCGAGATTGTACGGTCAGATCGAAGATTATTCACGGTCTTTGGAACAAAAGGTTGCGGAGCGGACCGAGGAACTTACGCGGGCTAATGCCGACTTGACCGAAGAAATCCGCATTAGAGAGTTGGTGCAAGAGGCGCTTCGCGTGAGCCGTGAGACGCTGGAATTGGCATTGACCGGGTCGGACGTGGGCATGTGGGACCTCAACGTGGTTAAGGGCGAAGCCGTGTTCAGCCCCCGCTGGGCCGACATGCTGGGCTATGCCGAGGAAGAAATCGGGAACGGGCCGGACTGGTGGAGGAGCTTGGTGCATCCCGAAGACATCGGCAGCTTCGAGGAATGGTTGGATTCCCATCTGAACGGACCTAGGCCCCGGGCAGAATTGGAGCACCGCCTGAGAACCAAATCGGAAGACTGGAAATGGGTACTGATTCGGGGTAAGGTTACGGAACGCGGCGCCGGCGGAGGACCGACACGAATGAGCGGTACGTCGCTGGATATTACCGACCGGAAACATGCCGAACAGAAGCTGATGGCCGCTCTACGGGAAAAGGAGGTGCTCCTACGGGAAGTCCACCATCGCGTAAAGAATAATCTTGCCGTAGTGACCGGTTTTCTTAGGCTCCAATCTCGGCTGACCAACGATGAAAAAGTGCGGGAAATGTTTCAGGCCGCGCAGAGCCGCGTCAACTCTCTGAACATACTGCATGAGAAAATGTATGAGTCGGAAAACATCGCTGACCTTAAGGCCAAGGATTATCTCAAGAGCCTTTTGGACAGCCTTTTCGGGTTGTACCACAATGTGGGCACGCCCGTGAGCTTGATTTCAGATATCGCCGATATTCCCTTGGGTATAGAAAAGGCCATTCCCATCGGCTTCATAGTTACGGAGCTGTTTTCCAACGCGATGAAACACGCGTTTCCTCCGGGAACGAGAGGCCAAGTGACCGTATCTCTTCAACCGCAAGGGGATGGGGAATTCGTGCTAAGCGTGATCGATAACGGCGTCGGGCTTCCGGCGGAAGCAATCGCCGCTCAATCCAAATCTTTGGGGCTAAGGCTGGTAAACACTTTTACGCGACAGCTTCACGGGGAACTGGAGGTTGTTCCCGGCAACGGGACGGCTTTCAGGATTAGGTTTTCCGGAAGGTAACGCGGGGGACTGGAACATGTCGGAACTACAAGTTCTAATAGTGGAAGATGAACCTCTCCTTGCCATGGATTTGGTCGGCGCTCTGGAGCACCTGGGTTACCGTGTCGCCGGAGTCGTGGACAAGGCGGAAGAAGCCGTCGACAGAGCCGAAGAGGCCAAACCCGACGTTGTTCTTATGGATGTCCAACTGCTGGGGGCGATGGACGGCATAGAGGCCGCGAAGATGATTCGTGCCCGCTCGGACATGCCCATCGTATTCGTTACGGGACACGGGACTCCGGACGTGATTAGGCGAATAAAGAACCTTGATCCCCACGGATACCTGCTCAAACCCTTTTCCGATAAAGAGCTGAAAATCGCCCTGGACGTGGCCATGTATCGCGCTGAAATGGATCGACGTGTACGGGAAAGTGAGCGCAAGTATCAGGAATTGGTAGAGATGCTGCCCCCATTCGTGTTCGAGATCGACGGAACCGCCCGGATCACGTTTTTGAACCGCTCCGCGCTTGAAGCTACGGGCTATACACAAGAAGACATCGATGCGGGGTTAAACCTGATCGAAGCCCTTTCCCCTCAAGATCGGGATCGCGGAGCGGAAAGCATCAGGCTGATGCTCCAAGCTCAGGGCACGACGGGTAACGAATATGAGATTATAGGTAAGAACGGCAGGAGGTTCCAAGTGTTGTCACACTCGACCCCTGTGATCAGAGACGGCCGAATAGTGGGCATGAGAGGCATCGGCGTCGATATCACCGAGATTAAGAATACGCGAAGAGAATTGGAGGAGGCCTGCCGCAAGCTCGAGACAAGACTGGCCGAGGTATCGGTGGAACTTGCGGTGACCGAAGAAAAATTGCGCCGAGAAACGGCAGCGCACTCTGAAACCCGAAAAGAGCTGGAGCAATTCCGAGGGCTAACGGGAAGTGAGGGAGACCTTCCCGGGGAAGGACGGTCTTGATGGAAGGTCCTTCTCCCGGCTCCCCCAAGAGGATAATCGCATGACGATGTGCCGTAGCGGGGGTTTATCCCGGCCCGCTTGATTTTGCATCCCACCTGTACTACCCTGCCGATATGATCGAAGTGAGAGACTATTCGGGGAAGGAAATCCATGCTGGCGGAATTCAGTGTGGCGCCCATCGACAAAGGCGCGGAAGGGCTCAGCCGATACGTGGCGGAGTCCATGAAAATCATTCAGGAAAGTGGGCTGGACTATGAGGTCCATGCCATGGGTACCTTGATTGAAGGGCCTGCGGACCGAGTATTCGAGGTCATCCGCAAATGCCACGAGAATATGGTTCGTAACAGCGATCGCGTGCTTACCTCGGTGAAAATCGACGACAGGAAGGGAGCGACGGGTAGGATCAAAGGAAAGGTCAGAGCGGTCGAGGAGAAACTGGGGAAGCCGTTGCCCAAGTAATCCGCTTTCGGTAAGCGTTTACCGCGAGAACGATGAATCAAGCTCGAAGACACGAAAGCACGAAGGACCTCAAGCCCGAATGATGAGGCAAAGCGGCTTGGCGGAATTGTTGGGCAGTTAACAGCCGCTTATGTGAACCATCACCGGATCCGGAGCCTATTTATGAAGCGTCTCTTTTGCCGGCGACCTTGGGGTTTGGTTTTCCGGGTTCATCGGACCGACGTGCATTGATGAGAAGCCGGGTAAAGCATGTCTGAAAGCGAAGAAGAACACCGGAATGCCGACGGCGGACGCGTGTCACCCAGGATCAGCTTATTCCCTGCGTGGTGCAAACGCTGTGGAAACTGCGTCGAGTTTTGTCCGCGACATGTCCTGGCATCCGACGAATGGGGTTATCCCTTTGTTGCCCGCCCGGAACGATGTACGGGGTGCAGGCTGTGTGAAATGCTTTGCCCTGATTTTGCCATAGGCATGGGCGGCCCCGATGATGCCGAAGGCGCCGGACAGGACCGAACAAAGGGCCGTGGACGCCCCATGGAGGCCGAAACCGACCCAAGCCCGGAGAGACTGGCACCGGCCCCGGAGTATGACGAGGAAAAAAACGGTGGAAAAGAACCGTAGTCGACTGATTCAGGGAAATGAGGCCATAGCCTTGGGGGCACTGGCGGCCGGGTGCGACTTCTTTGCCGGGTACCCCATAACTCCGGCGAGTGAGATCATGGAGATCATGGGTCGCGAGCTCCCTGCCGGGGGTAACGCTTTCATCCAAATGGAGGACGAAATAGCTTCCATAGGGGCCTGCATAGGTGCCGGCCTGGCCGGGCGCAAGGCCATGACCGCCACCAGCGGGCCGGGTTTTTCGCTGATGCAGGAGAACATCGGTTACGCATGCATTGCGGAGGTGCCGGTTACCGTGGTGAACGTCATGCGGGCCGGGCCCTCCACGGGGATGCCGACCAACGTAGCCCAAGGCGATGTTCAACAAGCCAGATGGGGGACCCACGGGGACCATCCCGCGATCGTGCTTTGCCCGACATCCGTGGAAGAGTGTTTTCATTTGACGGTATCGGCATTCAACTTTGCGGAGCGGTTCAGGACGCCCGTTATTCTCCTTACGGACGAGATGACGGCTCACATGAGGGAAAAAGTCACCCTCCCCAGGTCGGAGGATGTTGCGGTAACGGACAGGAAGAAGCCGACCGTGCCGCCTGATTGGTACATCCCCTACCGGACGGACGGCGGTCTTGTCCCCGAGTTGGCGGACCTGGGCGAGGGGTACCGTTACCATGTTACGGGTCTGGTGCATGATGAGCGCGGGTTCCCCACCACCCGCAAGGACGAAGCCGCGGCGTTCTATCATCGCTTGTTCAAGAAGATCAGCCGCCAATTCAGGTTCTTGGAGAATGTCGAAGATGTGGGGCTCGATGATGCCGATTTCGCGATCATAGCCTACGGATGCACGGCAAGATCGGCCATGGCCGCCGTGAGAATCGGCAGGGCACAAGGGCTCAAAGTAGGGCTGCTCAAGCTGTTGACCCTGTGGCCGTTTCCTCGAAAGCCCGTGGAAGATGCTCTGACGGGGAAGAAGGCGGCCCTGGTGCCCGAGCTCAACATGGGACAATTGCGGCGAGAGGTGTTACGCGTGAACGACGGACGCACCAAGGTGATCGGCCTGAGCAAGATGGACGGTGCGATGATTACTCCGGAGGATATATTGAAACGTCTGGCCGTTTTGTGATCGGGCGACCTCTGTGGGCCCGATGTAACGGGCGGCGATAAACACGGTCGCCGATTTAACAGCACCGCCGTAACCCAATCATTTACGGCCGAGAATAACCAATCTGTTTTATGGATGGGTACTCCCATGCCCCCTGTCCACAGAAGCGTAGTTCATGAGTGGCTGCGTCACGACAAGAAGTTTCCGCACGTCTGGTGTCCCGGCTGCGGCCTGGGAATAGTCCTCGGCTCATTGGTACGCGCGCTTGTAGAAAGCGGTCTCAGCAAGGACGACGTGGTGCTCGTGTCGGGCATAGGATGCACTGGACGCCTCCCGGTATATGTGGACGTGGGCAGTGTGCATACCACCCACGGCCGGGCGCTCACATTCGCTGCCGGCATCAAGCTGGCCCGCCCGGAATTGACCGTGATAACGGTGATGGGGGACGGGGATGCCACCGCCATAGGAGGCAACCACCTTATTCACGCGGCACGAAGAAACATGGACGTAACGGCACTGATAGTCAATAATCAGACGTACGGAATGACCGGAGGGCAAGCCGCTCCCACCACCCCCATGGGCGCCGTCGCCACCACGGCCGTTTACGGCAACATAGAACCCGCGTTCGATATAAGCGCCCTCTGCGCGACGGCGGGGGCCGCGATGGTGTCGCGTGCGACGTGCTATCACGTAGCACAGATGGACAAGCTCCTTTTGAAGGCGATTGCCAAGCCCGGTTTCGCAGTCGTGGAAATACTCTCTCCGTGCCCCACAAATTTTGGGCGACAGAATAGACTCGGCTCTCACATCGACATGCTCAAAGACCTAAAAGCCCGTGCCGTACCTGTGGCCAAGTGGGGGAACATTCGCCGGGATGAGAGGGATGGGAAGTTTCCCATAGGGGTCCTCACGGACCGCGACCAGCCCACGTACCTCGATTCCTACCGGGAAGTCTGTCGAAAAGCCGCGCGACTTCGGGCGGGTCGCGTCCCGTCGGAGCCGGATTCGATGGATAAATGACGGCGGTTTCACACCAAAAACTCTCATAATAATCGGTTAGTAACTCTGACCCGGGGCGAAGTGCCGACGTGAACACGGACGCCGCGGGGAATGCCGAACCGTAAGTGGAAGGACGGAGGATTCCATGACAACCAAGGGAGGCCCCATCCTTCCTGCTCAAAGAATTGAAATACGACTGGCAGGTTCGGGAGGGCAGGGCATCATCCTGGCCGGCTTGGTGCTGGCCGAGGCCGCCGGGATATATGACGATCGAGAAGCCGCAATGATTCAATCGTACGGACCCGAAGCGAGGGGTGGGACCAGTAAGGCCGAGATCATAATCAGCGATCACCGTATAGACTATCCGCTATGCGGCCGAGTGGATCTATTCCTAGCCATGACACAAGAAGCCGCGGACGCCTATTCAGGCGACCTTTCCCCCGAGGCGTGGGTGCTTGTGGACGCGGACCTGGTGCCCCATCCGCCTGAAGGCCGTACGGTAAGGTTACCCTTTACCGCTGTTGCTCGCGATAAGCTGGGGAAGACCATGGTCGCCAACATCACGGCGTTGGGGGCCATCACCGAGTTGACGGGCTTCGTAAGCCGTAGGGGCATCGAAAAAGCGTTGGCGGCACATATACCCGTAGGGACGGAAGCGCTCAATCGCAAGGCCCTTGCATTGGGGGCCAAAATGGCCCGCGATTACCGACGACTCGGGTCGGAGGAGCACCCCCCGGAGGCGAAGGAAGACGATTTGTAGGCCTGTGGTCGGAAATACGGCCCACCGTCATCCCGATGAATTGTCTTGATGACTGAGGCCGGAGTGGATATCATAAGGAAGGGAGTCATACTTAATCCCACGGTCTAAGTCCTAATAGGAGGCGCACTGTGAGAATTAACGCATTGAGATGGGCGGGTGTAAGCTTAATGGCGGGATTGTTGCTTTTCTGTCCCGTCTTGGCGATCGGGGCTCAGGACGATGCGGCCACGTCAGGGAAAAAATTGCCGATCATCGGTCCGATAGGGCCCAAGGCCGTTGATCTACACGTATGGACCAATAAACCCAAAACCGGGAAGTTCCAACCGGGAGAGGCGGTTTTTCTCCATGCCAAATCCGCCGGGAAGGCGTTTGTGACGGCGCTTTACCTGTCGGGGAAGGGGGATGTGACGGTTCTTTTTCCAAATAAGGAAAATGCGAACAGCGAATTGGTCCCAGGGCGGGAATACACTCTGGTGGGACCGGATTCCACGATCAAAATTAACGCGGGTGCGGAGTCGGGTCAGGACAAGATTGTCGTTTACGCCTCCTCTCTGCCGTTTGCGTTGGATCCCCTCAAGATAGCGGAAGGCCAAGCCTGTTTGTCGATTCCGAGCGCGGCCTCAGACCAAATGACGCTGCTGAAGGAAAAGCTCCTGACCATGTCAAAGGATGAGGGATTCAACTACAAGATCGTCGCCTTTGGGGCCGCACCATCGCTGAATTTGATGGGATTGCCGTCCAGCGTTCAGAGTGCCGTGCCTGAAAGCGTGGCCGGGGTGCAAGGTCGCACCGAAGACATAAAGAAGGCGCTTCCGGGGCTGAAAAACGAATAGGCGGCCTCCTTTCCGGGACTCAGACGGGGGATCGACCGACATTGGCGGAAGCGTTCAACGGGGGTACCGGTCCGAGGGCAGGGTGGGAAAGTGGGGGCGATCGTTAGGTGATATGAGGCGCTTTGAAAGCGCTGAAGCCTGGATAAAGCCATTACTTGCCCTCCCTGTAAACGAAGAGGGGACCCTTATTCACCCGTTCACGGGGTGGGGATGGATATCTGCGTCAAGATGAGCCCTGATATTCCTGATTGTTATGAAACTAAGCCATCATAGAGCTAATGCTTGATGCCGTATGCGGTTTTGAGGTCCATGTCCTTAAGGCAGACAGGTTGGGAGGGATTGTGCGCAAATCCTTTCA
>JAZDOF010000517.1:0-2510 GCA_043799015.1 Pseudomonadota bacterium
GGTTGAGGGGAAATCATCTTTTACAAGAGGTGTCTTTCTTTCGCTGAGTGGCTATGCCGAAACAGCGTTGAAGGCTATAACTCAAGGGAAGCAGCCTAATTTCTTTCTAATGGATGGATATGATCTATCTGTCGTTCTTGAAGGACAAATTGGACTTGATCTGCTTCTAAGGACCAAACTGAGACACCTGGCCGAGGAAGGTAGAGTGTTTGTTTCAGCAAAAGACTGCAAGCACGGCGATAAGGATAAAGCCAATGGATAGACTTCTCAGTCTTTGGTCAGAAATCGATGATAGGGGACCAGTGGAATGTCTGGGGGTGACATTTAAAAATGATGATGCCCGACGCACCTATTTCATCGAGAAACTGCGCGAAAAGCTGCAAGACCCCGAGTTTCGCAAGATTGAGGGATGCCCCATCGGCGTGGACGAGGACATCCTGGCCCTGTCGGATCCGCCGTACTATACCGCCTGCCCGAACCCATTCCTGGCTGAATTCATCAAGTGTTACGGTACTCCCCCTACCCAAGCCAGCCCTACATTCGGGAGCCCTTTGCCGTGGACGTGAGCGAAGGGAAGACAGACCCGATCTACAAGGCCCATTCCTACCATACCAAGGTTCCACACCTGGCCATTGTGCCATCCCTCTTGCACTATACCGAACCTGGAGACATCGTTTTGGACGGGTTCTGCGGATCGGGGATGACCGGCGTGGCCGCATGGTGGTGCGGGGCCGCGCCGGAGACGTACCGGCAGAATCTTGAGACGGCATGGGAAAAACAGGGACGGGCTAAACCGCACTGGGGAGCCCGGCGCTCGATACTCAACGACCTGTCTCCCGCGGCAACATTCATCGCCGCCAACTATAACCTGCCCTTCGACGTCCTTGAGTTTTCCCGAGCGGGAAAGGAGATCCTGGAGGAAATCGACCGGGAGATCGGTTGGATGTACGAAACCCTCCACGCCGACGGGAAGACGAAAGGACGCATCGAATACACCGTCTGGAGCGAGGTCTTCACCTGCCCCAACTGCGCGGGAGAGGTTGTCTTTCTTGATGAAGCCTTGGATGAAGAGACTAAGCGCGTCAGGGACGCTTTCCCCTGTCCGAACTGCCGCGCGAACCTGACCAAGGACAACTTACAGCGGGTGTTCGACACGCAGGCCGACGCGGCAAACGGAAAGCCTTGGAAACGGATTAAATACCGACCTTCGCTGATTGCCTACCGCCTGGGAGGGGATCGTTACGAAAAAAAACCGGACGCGCATGACCTGGCGAATCTGAAGCGCATCGAGGCCATGCCGTTGCCGGAGGAAATCCCCACGAATCCCTTTCCCATCGATCAGATGTCCCATGGATCTCGAATCGCACCGAAGGGTTTCACCCACGTCCACCACTTCTTCCTTCCCCGGGCGGCGCAGGCCCTTGCGGCGCTCTGGCGTAAGGCTCAAGCCCATCCCGAACCGCGGACCCGCGCCATGCTGTTGTTCTTTGTTGAACAGGCATTATGGACGGCCTCTGTCCTTGACCGATATCGACCTACCGGCTTTTCTCAGGTCAATCAGTATCTGACCGGCGTCTATTACGTCGCCTCCCAACACGCCGAGTGCAGTCCGTGGTACATCCTCGCAGGCAAACTGCAACGCCTGGGAAAGGCATTCACCGCTGGGGTGGCTTCGCCGGGACAAACGATCATCAACACGGGAACCGCGGCATCTCTGGATCTTCCGGACGATTCGGTCGACTACATCTTCACCGATCCGCCCTTCGGCGAGAACATCTTCTATGCCGATCTGAACTACCTCGTCGAATCATGGCACCGAGTCATCACCAACGCTGCACCCGAGGCGATCGTCGACAAATTCAAGAAGAAAGGACTCCCCGAGTACCAGCGCCTGATGCAGCGCTGTTTCGCCGAATACCGCCGGGTCCTCAAGCCGGGACGCTGGATGACGGTCGTCTTCCACAACTCCCACAACGCCGTCTGGAACGCCATTCAGGAGGCGATGCAGACCGCCGGCTTCGTCGTGGCGGACGTGCGCACCTTGGACAAGCAGCAGGGGTCGTACCGCCAGGTGACCAGCTCGGCCATGAAACAGGACCTGGTCGTTTCCGCCTACAAGCCTAACGGGGGATTGGAGGAGCGCTTCCGGATCGCGTCCGGGACGGAGGAAGGGGTTTGGGATTTCGTCCGCACCCATTTGAAAAACCTGCCGATATTCTTGGCCAAGGACGGCCGCGGGGAAATCATCGCCGAACGAAGGGCGTACTTCCTCTACGACCGGATGGTAGCCTTTCACGTCCAACGCGGCGTCTCCGTGCCGATGGCTGCCGCGGAGTTCTCCCTGGGGCTGGCCCAACGATTCCCCGAGCGAGACGGCATGTATTTTCTTCCCGACCAGTCCGCGGAATACGACAAGAAGCGTCTGACTGTGAAGGACGTCGTCCAGTTGGAGATCGGGATCGCGAACGAGCCCACAGCCATCGAATGGCTCCGGCAACAACTCGCCGCAA
>JAZDOF010000538.1:0-9289 GCA_043799015.1 Pseudomonadota bacterium
TGCCATACCAAGTTAACCATCCGATCCGTCTTTCAGTGGAATGCCGTGCCGGCCCGTTGCCGACACGAACAGAATCAAGTGCGAAAGGAAAGGAACGATGAAGCAGAGCCGGATCTTTCCCGATAGGGACGTGGCCATAGACTATGACGTGATGAACTACGTAAACTATACCGTCAAGACGGCAATAGCGGAGGCCGTCCAGGACGCAGTGGACAGGGAACTCCTGCTGATGATAAGCGGCGAGGGGTTCACGAAGCGTCTCGACGCCCTCATTGAGGCTCGATTGCACGTTCTTGCAGATCAGATCGTGGTCAGGACAAGCGGGGCCGGTCCGGGCCGCGGACACACGGGGCGTACGCATAGGAAGATCAGCCTGAGTCTTCCCGAAACTCTGTGCGCCCGGGCAAGAGAACTTGAGGGCTATTTCAGTTGCCATGTCGCTGCTGCCTTGGAACTCTATTTGAAACTTCAAAAAGGGTAGGACTGTAGTCCCGCCATCGGTGTGGCTGGTTTAATAGAATCGATTACTCTTCGGGCCTAAACATTATCGTAACCTTCGGAAGGTTGACAAGGAATTTTGTCGCAGTTATAGTAACTATCGGAAAGTTAGCAGACATAGACGAGTCAGCACTTTGCGAAGGGAGGGCGCTACAATGGCGGTGCAAAACAAAGACGAGATTACCCGGTTCGTCGCGGATCTCAAGCAGCAGGATCCGGCCATTAGCTGGGCGGAGGTGTCGGAACGAGTAAAACAAGGCTTCCCCGACGCAAACGGGGTCTCGTTGAGCGCGAATGCCCTCCGTAAACGGTACCGAACGCGCATGAAAGAATCGGAAAGTTGCCAAAGTTCGGAGATTCCAGAGATAGCCGCAACAGTGACGGCTCAAGCCAATGAAGGAATACATCAGGAAGCGCCTGAAGTAGTAAAGGAGTATCTCGATGAGTACGTAAGGGAAGTGATCGAACGAGTTGTTACCGAGGTCGCCGAGCGGGTGATCCAAGAGAAGATTTCTAACTTTCCGAACGTTCCCATAGCCACGGCCGGACAGTCTACCGGATATCCTCCGGCACCTCCACTACCTGAGACCGTTGCGGGCACTCGGAGACATATCGTTACTCGGCGAAAACTTTCCGGTACTGTAGACGCGGCACTTTGGGAACTTTCGGAAAGTGAAAGAAAAGAGCGCGGCTATAATGTTTCCAGGATGCTTGACGTCGTGTTCTGGAACTATTTTGGAATCGGGAGACCTGAAAGACCCAGGCTTTCATTTGAACTTTCCGAATCTTCGGAGGATGCAGCCGACGAGTAGTGTTTATCACCTCGTCTCGCCACCGCTAGCGGCGACACGAGGACCAGAACTCCCAAGACCTAAGACGGGTTCTCTCTATTATCCGCTTCAGAACCGAGGTTTCGCCTGTGGCTGAATGAGAGCCGTTTGAGCCCCGCAAGATTGTCCCCCTACTTTGCCCTTACCTAGGGCGAGATCGTTCGGCCACGGCGTCCTCATGGGGTTGTTATTTGAAAGAACATGTCTCGGAGGCCGGGCAAGAGCAGAACAAGGCACCAAGCGAGTAACGACCGATCACCAAATTGAATGGCCGTCCGCGTCGGGACTGCGGACGGTCCCAAGGAGACGCCAATGATACTACCTGAAAGACGAAATGTGCCGGCGAGTGTCAATTCGCCCTGACCCGGTTTCCCCGCAACTCTCCCAGGGCCGGGACACAGATTGTAGGCAGGTTCGGACGGGATGGCCCTCCTTAGAGCCGGAAAAGGTCAAGACGACGATGTCCTGGTTTGTATATATCCTTCGATGGTCGGACAACAGCCTATACTGCGGGATCACCACTGATCTCGAACGTCGGGTGTCAGCCCATAACGCCGGCACCGGGGCCAGGTACACTCGGTCGAGGCTCCCTGTCCAACTCGTGTGGTACTCACGGACAACAGGTAAATCGGAAGCATCCAAAGAAGAATTCAGGATCAAGCGACTGCCCAAGGGCCGGAAGGAACTGCTCGTCGCTCGGGCCACTGACGGAATACGGGAGCCTTAACTGGAAATTAGCTCGCATGAGGCTAATTCTTCATGATTACGATTCCGCTGCTCCAAGTCCCGCCGTCTTCCAGACTTCATGAGTTTTCCCCATTTACCGACGCCCAATCGTTCTCACCTACCGAGAAATCCAACTCAGCCTCGGCCTTGGCCTCTTCCACGGAGGCATGCCAGGTCTCAACGAAAGACCAGCCGCGTCCATCTATGGTCACCAGCAGGTAGCCTCCCTCCACGGCTCGTTCAATCTCTACCCATTGGGGCATGACTGACTCCACAGCCTCTTCCCTACTTCCCTGATGCGTGCCGTAGAGATGGTACCTCGTCTCCGGCCTCACACTTCGCACCTTTCCGCGTAAAACCACCATCGCAACCTCTTCGTATCGGCTGTGCCTATCTCCACGGTTTCCTTGCCGAGTAGTAAAGACAAGCTATTCCGGCTCTCGGATTACTGTGGGGTGAAACCCTTCTTCGGTGCCGGCAAGGAGGAACTTCCGTCGGCCTCCCACCGTGGCGTACGGAATATTGGGCACTCCAATTCAAGTCCCTGTTCTCGCCCTTACGTCTCCGTCTTCCCCGATCCAAACCGAATCCCGACGGTTCAGGACGAGGCATACGCTGTAATGGTTCCTTTTAGCGAAATCCCGGGCGTAGGCTTCCGTCTTTTCTCGGGTAGTAATCTCCGCGGGGAGAGGATGAGGACGGTACACGGCGGCAATCAATCGGACAATCATCTGCATCGGAACCGACTTGGAGACCCACGCCTCCCAGTCGGCACGATCCTTGTCCATAGCCTGAATCATTCCTTTCTGGTCGATATCGAGGGCCACGACCAACTTCCTCAGAAGATCGTCGGACACTATTCCCTCCCGCTCGAACAGGAGAATCAGCCTAGCTCCCTTGTTACGGTTCTTGTACCCGATCATCTCGGCCGGCAGTCCGAGGCGAATCCCTTTGTGCTCCCTCTGCAGGGCGGACATAGTTGCGAAGGTGCTTGTTCACGAAAGTCCCCCCGTCATTGCAGCTCGTGTGTTGTGGACTGTCGTTAGAATCCTATGGCTTTCTTGCCCGCGTGTATCTCCTTCACCTTAGATTCTTCGTGAAGAGCCGCTATCATGGACTCGTGCGAACGTTCCCCCGGGGCTTTGAAGCGAAACTGGGTCAGCACTACCTTGAAGTCCCCGGGCGTGAGGCCCTGAATGTTTTTCAGCTCGTTCTCAAGCTTCTTTTCCAGTTCGGACCCGACCAAGGGTTGAACAATCTTCTTGTAAAACACGAGGATCCCTTCCGGCTTGAGACAATGGAACTCTATCTTGTGGTTGAATCGACGCAACGTAGCGGAATCGATGTCGGTGAACCTATTCGAAGTATATATCTGGATGCCGCGGTAGCACTCCATAGCGGTCAAGAACTCATTCACCTGGCTGATCTCCCAGGAATGGGCTGCTCTGTCACGGTTTCCGAGCAGAAAGTCCGATTCGTCAAAGACCAATAGGGCCTCCTTTTCGGCGGCCTCGTCGAAGGCGTCGCGGATATTGTGCTCAGTCTCACCCACCCACGGGGAGAGAAGGTCGCTCGCCCGTTTGACAAGGATTTCCCGGTCGAGGTGATGGGCTATGTATCGGGCCATGTGGCTCTTCCCGGCCCCGGAAACCCCGTGAAAAAGGAGGGACATGCTTACGGGCTCGTCGTTTGAAGGGTGCTTGAGGTAATCGTTAAAAGTTTCAAGCTCTTTCATCAGGCTACCAAGATTGGCCCCGGACACATTCAGTCCATCAAGAGTGAAGCCCTCCGGATCTATCTTGCCGGCGCTCAGCGGCTTACGTCCGCCGTTGACAAGACTGTCGTGTGCCTCCAGCGACAAAATAAGTGCCTTGAGAACCTCGGCCTTGGAGTCGGAGCCCATCTCCTCCGCCTTTCTTACGGATTGTTCGATGACACCGGCACTGACCTCGAACCGGCGAGCCAAATGGTCTACGTCAGCGGTGTCGAAAAACGAATCGAGACGGTAATCGGTGAGAATCGTCTCCCAGACGCGCTTTCTTTGGACACGGCTGAAGGGTTTGAAGCAGAGGCTGAAGGAGAAACGTCTTGCAACGGACGCTCCGAGGTTGGCGATGGAGTTCACGGTCCATATCATCCGGACTCCCGGTGTTTCCAAAATGTCATGGAGCCAACGTTTGTCGGAGGTTTCGCCGCTAAAGAACCAGGAGTTGCGGGTACCAAGAATATTGTCGGAGTCGTCGGCTATGACGAGCGCACCCTCACCTTGGCTTGCCATGTTTACACAAGCGGTGAAGGCCGCCTGTCGCTTCCAGCCTTTTTCTTTTCCGCCATGCTCGACGACATAGATGGGAAGTCCAAGTTTCTTGCCGAGGCCATACGCCATGCTCGTCTTCCCCGAACCGGGCGGACCGTAGAGGATGATATGGGTCGAGCTTGAGGGCTTCGCTCTAAGAAGATTGATCATATGCTCTATGGCCTGCGGGTCCACCGTATGGGCATCGAGAGGCACGGGATCAGGATCAATCTTCCGGAAGAACTCGGTCTTAATGTCGGAATCGGAAGTATTTTGCAGCAGATGGACAAACCCGGTGTCGATAGAAAGGGAGCGGTGACGGTCAGAATCCAGTATTCCGATTTTGAACAGTTTCCCGTTCAAGGCATCCGCGATTTCCGAGACCTTCGAACCAAGAATGGTTGCGAGATAGTTTCTTCCCGCAAAGCGGTCGCACTTGAGGTGATATTCAAAAAGGCTTTGGGCTTCTTCATATGTTGACAGGATGAACAGAAAGAGGCAAATCTCCCTTTCCAGGTCGTTCAAGTCGAACATCTGTTGGAAAACGCCCAGGCTCTTTTCAATATCGGATTTACGGCGATATTGCAGATGATCCAGTCTCTTCTTGATCAGCCCCCGGAGAAGACCGACGACACACATCTGTTCATCTTTGTGGGTCTGACGAAGAGCTTGATCCACGAGGGGAGCAAAATCTCGGCCGTGGCGGATCTCATCGCGTAAGTCCGCTTCAAATCGTCGTCTCTTGTCGCCGCCGTCCAACATTGAGATGAGAGGTATCAGGTCTTCTTGGACGATTTCAGGGCCGAGCAGCCAATGAAGAGCTTCCAGGATTTCAAAGTCGAGGCTGTGATACTTATCCAGCAGGCGATCCATGTAGAGCAGGAGTCGGCTCAGCATAAAGCACCGCGACTTGTCCTCCACCACATGGGGTGGAGATCCGGCAGATCCTCTGACGCGCATATGCCCTCCCGGTTTTCCCGGAAGAGGAGTAGAGTCCTCTCCCTGAGTTACATCAAGTGTCCGGTTCGGGCTTGAAAACCTCCGTCTTCATATGCGTCATCATCAGCTCCTTCCACGTTGGGAACAGTATGATCAGGACTCCCCCTCTTTTTCAACGTCAGCCGAAAAAATGGCCACAGCAACACTGGACTTCTCACGCTTTAGCTGCGCTTGATAACGTGCCCAGCAATCTGTGGTCAAATCGGTGCTCTATTATAAGTAGGCCATAGAACTGGAGTTTTGTCAAGAGCTGGGTCTGGACGGCGGTGCTCAGGAGGGCATGATTGTCTTCGGCCCAGGGAAGAGATATGGTCTGGCATGGGCCGCATGAGGTGAACGGGAAGACGCGTGTGCGCCATCCCATCGATGCTCCAACAGCCGAAAAAACAGAGCTTAAACAGCCGCCGGCAAGGAGGCCGGACTAAATGATGACACTCAGGCAGCTTCGGGCAAAACCTCAGATGATCCCTGCTTCGGCAGCATGGTATTTGGCGGACGTGGGCGAATCGCGAGGCAAACAGGAACTCTATACGCGCCAGTCCCCCCAACGTCTCCGAGTCCTGCGCGAACACGCACTGATTGAAAGCGCTGTGTCCTCCAACCGCATAGAGGGGATCGAGATTGAAAAGGCACGAGTGGGAACCGTCGTATTTGGGACGCCAATGCTTCGAGACCGGAATGAGGAGGAGGTTCGGGGTTACCGCGAAGCGCTTCGACTCATTCACGAGGAAGCTGCACGTCTGCCGATCTGCGAAGAAACATTTCTGAAGCTTCACCGGATTGCCCGTGGTGATATCTGGGATGCCGGACAATACAAGGACAAGAACAGCGACATCATCGAGCGATATGCAGACGGTACGTCACGCATCAGGTTCGAAACGGTGCCGGCAGCCGAAACCCCGGCTTTCACGAATGAACTGGTTGAGTTGTGGAAAAGCTTACTTGACGATCGTTGGACGCATCCTATCATCGTTATGGCCGGCTTCAATTTGGACTTTTTGTGCATCCACCCCTTTCGTGACGGTAATGGCCGGGCGTCACGCCTCTTGCTGCTGCTTCAATCTTACCATCTTGGGTACGAGGTGGGCCGTTACATCAGTCTTGAGCGAATCATTGAACAGAACAAGGCAAGGTATTACGAGACACTGGAACAGAGTTCGACCGGATGGCACGAAGGGAAGCACAATCCGTGGCCCTACATCCTTTATCTCCTCTTCGTCATGAAGACAGCGTACCGTGAATTCGAGGACCGTCTGGACCATACGCAGAGCCCTCGAGGTGCCAAGACCGCAATGATTGAGGCGGCTGTGAATGCCATGTCCGGGGAGTTCACGCTGAACCAACTTGAGCACGTCTGTCCTGGCGTGAGCCGTGACATGATCCGGCGAGTCCTTCGGGGACTTCAGAAGACCCGCGAGGTGGAATGTTTGGGCCGCGGTCCCGGCGCTGCTTGGCGGAAAAGGAGTAATACCCCTATTAAGAGGTAATAAAGAGGGTAACAGACCCCGGAGAGGCGTGAATCGCCCAGCCAAGCGATCCCGGCCACCGGCAGCATCCCCGCGGTGATCTTGGATGAAAATGCTATCGGTCCTCCTCAACATCGGTGCTGCAAGAGCCGTTACAGGGCCAGATACCTGTAATACGTCGCCCTTGAGATTTTCAGGCTGACGCATATCTCCATCGGGCTCAAGGTCAGATCTTCGTGCATTTTCTTCGCCATCCTAACCTTGGGGGTCTCTTCTGACACCGGCTTACGACCACCGTTTCGCCCTCTTGCTCTTGCGGCCGAGAGTCCGGCCCGGGTCCGTTCACGGATCAGCTCCGCCTCAAACTGTGCAAGCGCCGCAAATATGTTGAAGATAAGCTCACCGGAGGCCGTAGTAGTGTCTATTGCTCCGTCTCGGAGAGACCGGAAACCAATGCCATTGCTCTTCAGTTCCGTTACGACAGCGACCAGGTGCTGCATGGAGCGCCCCAGTCTGTCCAGACGCCATACGATCAGTGTGTCGCCGGGCCGCAGAGTCTTCAGGCACTCATCGAGCCCTGGACGTTCACTCTTGGTACCACTCGCCTTGTCGGTGAAGATGGTGTCGCACCCGACTGCCTTGAGATCGTTTAACTGAAGGGATAGGTCTTGGTCGTTCGTGCTGACCCTCGCGTATCCAAAGCATTGTCCCATGGCCGTCCTCCTGGTTCAGGCCGTCGACTTGTCTCATAAATGAAGGCATTTGTCAAGGCCGTGAGACTTTGATTTTGAGACGGTGAAATGAGGCTGAAAAGACGAGGAAAACGCAAGAAAGGGTATCCCGAAAAGCCGGCCTCATAAAACGGTCGTTTGATGAGGCCAATGAATCGTCGTGACGGGTATCGGTGATCCGAGGGTTCTCCCATGCCGGAATGAGCCCCTAAGTGGCTCTCTACGCTTCTGTTGCCGAACCCAGATTGGGCGGCTCACAAAAAGGATGGGCCGGTGTACCGCTATTTGGCGATTCGTGAGCCTTTGAATCGGGGCGCCATTCCCAAGAAGGGTAAAGAATCGAAATTGCCTTTTCAAACCAAGGAGTTGGGGGGTGTGAGATACAAGATAACCGCAGTGGTGACTAATCGAGATATCCCCGGCGACGAGCCGACCGATGGCACCGAGAGCGCTGCCACTATAGCGAAGAGAACCTTTCAATCAGGAAGAAGCTTTTGGACTTCCACGACCGAGCCGGGGGTTCACTCAATTACCTCGACCAAGGTTTGCGCATGACGGTCATGTAGCTTGATTCCGCAGCATCGGGGTTGGGCGACTGCTCTTCTCCAAGAAAGAATCCTTGACAACGCCTCCACCGATCTGATTACCTGTTGTTACAGGTTCCCAATATCAATATGAGTTTTCCACCGGCCTAATACTTGTCGGACGGGGCCTTTCAGGCGTCCGATGCTGGAGTAGGTTCGGTTCCATGTGTGCCGGTGCCCGGAATAAGTGTGTCCGACTGGTTCGAGGAGGGAGTATATGGCATGGGCCGTTCACGGGCTTCTACTTGCTGTCGTTACGGTGTTGAGCACGTTCGGCAGGAGTCACCGGCGATCTCTTCCATGGCCACGATGGTCAAATCGGTTCACAAAGAACTAAACGCTGGTTTTTCATAGAAAATACGAGGTTGTACTACGTGGATAAGAGAGAGTCGGTTTCCAGGTGGGAAGACTGACGATTACCCCCAGAACTGAAGACGGTCCCGAGGTCCTGGCTCCGATTCCATACAAAGGAGGAAGAGATGAAGGGGAAGACGAGCATCTTGATCGTGGACGATCACCCCCTTTTCAGGGAAGGCCTCAAGGCGATTATTGGACGGACATCACGATTCGAAGTCGTGGGAGAAGCGGGTACCGGCCGAGAAGCAATGCGTCTGGCGATGAAGCTAAAGCCTGACCTAGCTTTAGTGGACATTTCTTTGCCGGATCAAGACGGCATTGCGCTCACGAGGGAATTGTGTCGCATCCTACCGAAAACCATAGTTATGATAGTGAGTTTTCACTCAGGAACCAGCTTTCTTTCCAGAGCTTTTCAAGCCGGAGCCAAAGGGTATCTCCTCAAGGAAGCTGCACCGGAAACCCTCATGTTGGGTCTCGATGCGATTACTTCGGGCATGTTCTTCCTGGAAGAACCCGTATCCGCCGAAATAGTCGAACAGTACAAGCGCCTGCCCCAGCCGGAACAACCCTCGTCCTCTTCGGCTTGTGAATCGCTCACTCCCAGGCAGAGGCAAGTCCTTGAGATGCTTATGGGAGGGCATTCCTACAAAACCATAGGCGATACCCTCTGCATCAGCCCGAGGACGGTAGAAAGACATCGCTCCATCATATTGAACAAACTGGACCTTTCCACCAAGGCCGACCTGACCCTTTTTGCCATGAGAAACGGGCTCATGCCTTATGATTCATAGGCTCGATGAAG
>JAZDOF010000557.1:0-2870 GCA_043799015.1 Pseudomonadota bacterium
TCGAGTTACCATACGAGAGGGGTTCGGAGGAACGCTCGCCGACGACGTAAGGCACCAGGGCCATGAGGAGCGCTTGCAGGAGCTTGGCCAACAAGAAGTACACGCCTGCCGCTCCGGTCACGACGGCAACCACAGTGGGAAAATACGTTTTCTTCAACTGTGTCAATGTTCCCGCGTTTATTACCAAGTTCATTTCCTTGTTCAGCGGGACTATGCGCGTCTGTCGATTGTTCTTTATGATGATGGAGTCACGGGTAAGCACCGCGCCGTCCTCAACCTCGGCCAACTCACGCAGTATCTCTTCCCGTCGTCCCTCCCGCGTGTCGATCATGACCATGACCGACTCGGCCCCGGGGATCTTGATATGGAACGGCTCTTCCGCCTTGATGGCTGCCTTGCCGTTGCGGACGGTTATTTCGGGCACCGTTGAGGCCGCAAGCCGAATGATCCCGTCCAACAACTTCTCCGCCTTTGGGACAAGGCCGGCCGTGAAAGCCCAAACGCTCAATCCCATGCATGCAAGGAGAACGAAGAAAATGAAAACACCGTGAATGCGACAAAGGGACATGATCATCTAGTACGCCCCAAGAATTTGATTTCGGTGGACCTAGTCCAACACGGTACAATGAAGCCGGGACCAAGCCCAATGCCGTCAACTTAAGTATTTAGCCCGCTGTGCGAGTGTTCTGCCGTCATTCCCCCCAAAAGCATGAAAACACCCCTCGTTTGGGACCAAACAAACGCCTGTTCACCGGGCTTCCGGTAACACCTGTTCGGCTTCGCCGGAGTTAATGATAACGGCGTCTCCGGAATCCGTTCTTAGAATCAGAGAACCGTCTTGAGCCACATCCTCCCCGATACCGACAACGTCGCCTCGCCTAATCCGGGTTCCTCGGTGGGCCCACCGGGTTTTCCAAAGAGGGGGGATGAACTCGCACCCCTCCATCCCTATCCGTTCGTACAAAACCTCCAGGTGCTCAAGAAACACGTGAGCGGCTTCCGCGGACGTCCACCGTCGCCCTGTAAGTTCAAAAGCGGATGTCGCTTTATCGCGCAGTTCGGATGGAAAATCCAAGAGTTCGCTGTTAAGGTTCAGTCCAAGACCGATGACCACAAAATCAAGGCGTCCGTCGGTAATCCGCGCGTCCAGCAGTATGCCCGCGATTTTTCGCCCATTTACGATTACGTCGTTGGGCCATTTCAGCTCGGCGTTGATCCCGCCCAAACGCTCGAGAGCTTCCGCAGCGGCATAGGAAGCCGCCAGCCCCGTCAGCGGTCCTTGTTGAGGCGGAATGTCAGGCCTAAGGAGCAGGGACAGGGCCAAATTCTTCTCGGGGGGAGAAACCCATTCGCGGCCCATCCTGCCGCGTCCCGCGGTTTGCCTAAGTGCGACTACGGCCAACCCTTCCGGTTCTCCGGCGAGTGCGCGGTTGCGCACCAGATCCTGAGTAGACCGGAGTTCTTGGTGGACCACGAGACGAAAAGCCATGCAAAAGCCTCGTAAATCGTTTTAGTGGTGCTTACGGCCGTTTTTTCCTTGCCGGTCCCGCCCTGGACCGTGCAATAATATACCATAGTCTTCGCTCGGAGCGGAGACGCGTTGCCTCGACGAACGAAAGCGTCAAGCCTTTCCACGGGTCTGGTGCGCAAATCAAGAGTCTTTGACGGAGGAACACGGCCGGCATGACTACGGGTAGAGAGTCCCCATCGCCGCGTGGATTCCCAGGCAGCCCGCCGATGCGCGACATCCGGGATGTGAGGATCGGTTCGTACTATCCCGGAGTGATCGGCAGGATCGTCCAAGCCCACGCGATTTACTACCATCGGCACTGGGGCTTTGACATCTCCTTCGAAACCCAGGTCGGTTGCGAGCTGAGCGACTTTATGCGCCGCTTAGTCCCCGGAAGGGACGGTTTTTGGACGGCCGGCATCCATGGCGAGTTCCTGGGGGCCGTCGCGATTGACGGAGGAATCGAGGACCCTGACGGCGTCAGACTTAGGTGGTTTATCGTTGAAGAAGAATACCAAGGGCTTGGAGCAGGGACTTTGCTGTTGAGAGAGGCAATGGACTTCTGCACTAAAACGGGCCGGCCCGATGTCTTTCTGTGGACGTTCGAGGGACTGGACCTCGCACGCAAGCTTTACGAACGGGTAGGCTTCGTGCTTTCCGAAGAGCACAAGGTCGAACAGTGGGGTTCGGTGATAACGGAGCAGAAGTTCGTTCGACGTCCTTGACGGTTGGTATTCGTGCCGGCCGGGGACACGTAAGAAATAAGGAGCATATCGGCGTTTTGCTTTGCAGGGCGTTTACCGTGTAGGCATGCACGGAACACGCCGGCGATTGCTCAAGGCGCCGGGGAGTCGTCCGACATGGACATGAAGCGGGACTATTACGAGGACATAGAGCTGTTTAAGTCGAAATCCGCCCTAATCGGCACCGTGCTGCTGCTCGTCGTCCTTCTTGCGTTACCTTTCTTGGTGGGTGACTACGCCCTGTATATAGTTACTCTCATAGCCGTTAATTCGGTGGTGGCCATAGGCTTGAACATTTTGGTCGGCTATACCGGGCAGATTTCTCTGGGACATGCGGGGTTCTTTGCAGTAGGCGCGTACGGTTGCGTGTTGCTGATGAAAAGCCTTGCGTTGCCTTTTATTGTGGCTTTGCCCGCAGCCGGTTTCATTGCGGCCCTGTTCGGCTTTCTCTTGGGACTGCCGTCGCTGCGCTTGGAGGGCCCTTATCTGGCCATCGCGACGTTGGGTTTCGGCATGGCAATTACCCAAATCATCGGCCACACCGATTTCATGGGCGGCCACATGGGTTTGGAAGCCCCGAAGGCCGCGTTCGGTCCTTTTACGGCCAAGACGGGGGG
>JAZDOF010000567.1:0-8527 GCA_043799015.1 Pseudomonadota bacterium
TTTTCGAACTTTGGAGGAATTGGGCGGGAAGGTCAGGCCTGGTTTAGTGATTTCAATAAAATACAGGGTTTCCGGACGTCCGGAGAATTTCGGGCGGGGCAGCTCTTTGAAACGTAAGCCAGTGCTTACGGCACAGCAGAATCTATTTGGACATGGAACGGAGTCAAGCTAAGCGATTCCCGCATTGGGAAAGGTCTACCAATCATTTTCTTTGAGTCGACGACTCGGTCGGAACGTGCGAACGCAACCGCCTACCTGATGGGTGGATAGGGCCGGTCCGAATCCCCGGTTGATCTGGACGCGGGGAAGAGCCCCGCGGCACGGGCCTGTTCACAGTACCAGAATGGGGCCCAAAGACTCTTGGTCGCGTAATAGGTCTGGGCTATGCAAGTTCCCAGGCACCGCGCTTTCATGAGGCATTCGCGGCAGACGCCCGTGAGTCTGTGGGGCAACCCGCTTCTAATCTCCTGCAAAATCGGATTGTTTCGCCATACATCGATTAGGTCTTCCTCGGCCGCGCGGCCGAAGACCATCTCGGGGACCGATTCGCCGATGCCGCATAGGGCATAGGAGCCGTCCGCGAGTACCCCGAGGATACCCTTTATGCCGCACACGGAACAACCGTTCCCAGTGGGCCCGAACATTCGGCCGAGGGGCTGGAATGCGAGAGTATGCCCGAAATGGAGCGAAAGCTTGGTCGAAGCGGACAGCTCCTTCTCCACAAAGTCCCCTAAAGTCGTGAGCTCCTCTATGGAAAGGGTCTCCGCGGACCGGTGCAACTCCTCCCCCCGCGCCGTGGGTTGGACGACATTGAATTTCACCGACCCCGCGCCCAAAGATTCGGCCAGGCGAACCATCTCTTCCAACCGGTCCCAATTCCTACGCATGACGGACATTATGATCTGCGGCCGGAACCCCACCGACACGAGCCGGCCTATGCCCGCCAATGTTTCCTGAAAACACCCCGACACCCCCCGCACCCACTCATGGGTTTCACGATCCGTCCCATCAAGGCTCACCGCCACATGAGCATGACGGCAAGCCTTCATGCGCCGGGCCAAATCGAATGTGCAAGCCGTCCCGTTGGTTTCAACGCTGAGACCGAGAGATCCGGCCAGCACTTCGTTGAGCAGGTCCTCGATGCACGGGTGAATGAGGGGCTCTCCTCCCGTAAGCTTTACGGAAGCCAGTCCCAGCGGTCGGGCCTGATCCAGGACGCGACGGAACAAGGCAGGGTCGAGCGATGGATGGGTTTTCCCTTCCCCTTGGTATTCGGGCCTGATCCAACAGTGGCGACAGCGGAGGTTGCATCCTTTGGTAAGGTAGAAATAGATAGTGTTCAAAGGGTACGCATGACTCGGTTCCCGACTCCTTTTCATTTCCGTCCTTTTCCAAGCCCGCTCGTCAGATGCCTTGGTCGAGAGGCACCTCCCCCCCGGACTCCAGGAACCGTTTCAGGCAAGCATCGGGGCTGGGATGGTAGGGATCGTGGAGCATGGCATACGAAACGGCGGGGCAATTGCCGGAGCAGTATGGCATGTACCGGCAATCATAACAGAAATCAAATGATGAAAGAGGAATTTCCCGGCGTTTCCTGAATCTCTCCAGCTCGGGATGGGACTGCCACACAACCGTGAGGTCGTCCTCGTTGATTCTGCCGAGGGCCATGTCGGGCATCTGGATGCAGGGGACCATCACCCCGTCGGCTCGGATGCCGAGGGTCGAATTTGCTCCCCCGCACCCCGTCAGGAAACCTCCACCGGGTAAATCCGAACGTTTTCGTATCCATGCATTATGCATCTCCCGCCATGCCCGGGCCTCCGCAAGCGGTCCCGCCGCCGCTCCTATCCTCCCTTCGTACCGGCGAGCCAGCTTGAGTAAAGTGCGCATGGCCGAGGAGCGCTCCTGGGCCGTCAACTGAACCAGTTCCGCGTTCTTCCTGCACATGCCGAGATAAGACGCTGAGTTCGTGGAAAAACCGGGCAGCCCCAAGTCATCGATCAGCAATGCGGATATGTTCTCGATATCTTGGACATTCCCACGGTGAATGGTCACCCTCACCGCCGCCGGCACGCCATGTTTCTGAAGCAGTCTCAGGCCGTTCACGGCCCGTAAATAGTTGCCGGCACCCCTGCACGCGTCGTGCGGTCCCGGCCCCGACCCGTCAATCGAGACCTGCACGTGATCGCACCTTCCCGTGGACGCCAAGAACGAAGCTGTTTCATCGGTAATCAAGGTGCCGTTGGAAAGGATCGAGAACCGCATCCGATTGCGGACTATTCCGTTGATCAGTTCCTTGAAGTCTTCCCTGATGAACGGCTCACCGCCCAGCAGGCAGACCTCCATGACCGCGCACCGGTTCAGTTCGGTAAAGAATTCAAGCCAGACCTCCGCCGGCAGGTCTCGTTCCACGTCCCCGGCACTGGAAAAGTGGCTGCAATATCTGCAACGCAGATTGCATCGCCCGGTAACGGCGAGATCAACGGACCTGGGGGTCTTCATGAGCGGCATGGTCCGGGAAGCCTCTTCCGGTATTTCAAGCTCAATACTTGGGATACAGGGAGCCCCGAAGTGCTGATGGACTTCCAGGCCCTATATTTGGAAACACAGCGCTGCAACTATTCGGAAGTTCCA
Organism: Pseudomonadota bacterium; assembly: GCA_043799015.1. GTDB lineage: Bacteria > Desulfobacterota > Desulfomonilia > Desulfomonilales > Desulfomonilaceae > JAZDOF01. The sequence goes on from JAZDOF010000567.1 coordinate 2,635, forward strand.
GGGGAAGGACATTCGTTCAGGAGGCCCTTGCCCCGGTAATCCTACCTCTTTGAAATTTCCTCGGTATCATTCATGCGCCTTCCGGCGGAGGTTCGCCGTGAAGCCGGTAGCCCGCGATATGGCGTCTGAGGAGATCCAGGGCCTGCATCGCGGCAAGGGTGCGGACCCACTCCCGAAGACCGGGTACCAGGAATCTCCGAGTCAACACTCCATCCGGCCCTGCAAGTCCGACAAAGAAAGTACCCACAGGCTTTTCCGCGCTCCCGCCATCGGGCCCCGCAATTCCCGTCACCGACAGCCCCACGTCGGCACGGCACGCTTCACGGGCGCCGAGGGCCATCTCACGCGCGCATTGGTGGGATACCGCGCCGAAGGCATTGATGGTGTGTGGGTCGACCCCGAGCACCGCTGTCTTTATCTCGTTGGAATAACTGACCACGGACCCCATAAAGGTCTTGGAACTTCCTGGGATCCGTGTGAGCATCTCGCCCATCATGCCGCCCGTGATGGATTCGGCCAGGCCTAGGGTAACTCCCCGAGCTTCCAGGAGATCGAGCACCACCTTTTCCATTTGACCGCCGGCGTCGGAGATGATGTTCTCCGCTATTATGCTCTTAATGATTTCCGCCTTAGAGCGAAGTACCCCCTCGATTGCTTCCGCGTTGTCTCCCGACGCGTCCAAACGCAGCCTGATCACGGGAAAGCGAGGCAGGAACGCTAGATGGAACCCCTCTTCGTCCTTGGCCACGTCGCTGAGCAGTTCGCCCAGGCGGGATTCCGACAGTCCGTACACTATCAGCGTCTTTGTGCGAAAAACCAAGTTCGAGATCCCCAAACGGGCCGTGATTATCGGGATGCCTCGTTCAACCAGCATGGGCCTCATCTCTCGCGGAATACCGGGAAAGAATAGAGCAATATGCCCGTCTTTCTCGATGACGAAACCCGGCGCGGTCCCGTAATCGTTGGGGATGGGAACGGCTCCGGTCGGAAACAACGCTTGCTTGGCATTGCTGGGGGACATTGGGCGGCCCCACTTTCGAAATCGATCTTCGATCCGAGCAAGCTGTTCGGGGTCGGAACGCAGCGGAACGCCTAGGAAACGCGCCGCCGCTTCAGCCGTCTTGTCGTCTTCGGTCGGTCCGAGACCGCCGGAGACAATTGTTACGGGCGCTTTTTCCATGGCCTGCCCGAGGGCCTCTTCCATCGCGTCGAACTCATCCCCCACCGAGGACATGCCCTGGACGGCCAAACCCGCAGACCGCAATTCCCTGGCGATGGTCTCCCTGTTCGTATCGGTTATGACTCCGTTGATTATCTCATTGCCTATGGTCAGTATCCAAGCTTCCATGTGTTATTTTCTCTCGTCGCGTTGGTTTCTTAAGATTTCGGTCTTGCCGGAGTTGAAGTAAGGTCCGGAGCCGGTAGAAGCCGCAAAATAAAATCACGGATTCTCTCGGCAGCGGTCACCATTTCCAGGCCATCGTCTTCCGTAGGTTCGAACAAAGCATCAGGGTAGCGTGATTGGAAGGCGTACGCCGACAATTTGCGGCAGTCCGAGGCAAGGGATTCCATTTCGTTATGTAATTCCATGCAATTGGCTAGAAGAGCCGATAGGTCGTGTGTCCTCGGCGGGACCCGGCCTTGATAGACGAGAAAGGCCTTCAGGAGCTTCTCTGCGGCCTGTTGGGCGTGGAAACAAACCGTGTCCCAGGGGATGGCTTCTGCATTTAGGTTGTTTCTGATGTTCAGTAGATCATGCTCGGCCTTTACAACCCATGCCGCACAATTCGTGGGTCTATCGGTTGTCATACAGCGTGACCCCCTCGGCCTCTATAATGGACATAAGGGTGCCGTGTATCTCTCGCAGGCGTTCAGCCTCCTCGGGCGTGTAAACAACCACGTCCATCGGCCACGAATGGACGCCGAAGATCTCATTGACGGCGATGGATCTTTCCGGGACTCGAAGGTCGGTTTCCATTTCCACATAAAGATCGATATCGCTTTCTTCCGTGGCCTCCCCTCGAGCGTGGCTCCCGAAAAGCACGATCCTAACCGGGTTGAATCTCCGTGCAATTGCATCCGTTATGTCCTCGATCAACCCTCGGCCCATGGCACCTTCCCGTCCGAACTCGGTGAGACCTGATGAAAACGTTCACCGCAACCTATCGGCTACACCGGTTAAATCAAACCACAAAGACACCAAGACACAAAGAAGAGGTTGACATGATGCGTAAAAGCGTGTTGGTTCACAAGGCATGTACACCCGTGAATCAAAGTGCCGGCTTGGGTCGGCGCCACCTCAAGACTATTAGCCTTTGATTCCTTTGTGCCTTCGTGACTTCGTGGTTCATTCTTCATCCGCCGGGGTGAACGATTACTTGATTTCTTTGTGTCTTCGCGATTCATTCCTTGTCCGTTGCGGAAAAGGACTATAGCCTGAGATTACCTCCCCGATATGCAACCGTCAACGGGGACCAAGCCCCCGAGCTGAGCCGGCCCAAAGGGCATTTCCCACGTCAATTCCTTCCATCAAACGTCTGAATTGACGCCTTGACGGCACGATCCCGCGCCCAAGCTTCTATTTTTTCGATTCGTTCCTTCATAGTACGGGACAGCGGGACGATGTTTCTTAGGCAGTTGGCGAGAGCGTGCTCGCTGAGCTCCTTGCCCTGGGCCATGCTCTCGAAAATCGCGGCTATGACCCCCTGCTCTATTTCCGCTCCGTTGTACCCCGCGGTGGAATCCGCCAGGTAATCCATGTCATACTTTGAAGTGTCCAGTTTACGCCGCTCCATGTGGATTTTCAGTATGTTGGAGCGCTCCCCCTTGCCGGGCAAACCCACAAAGAAAAGCTCGTCGAAGCGGCCCTTACGCAGCACCTCCGGGGGCAGCACCTCGACCTCGTTTGCCGTGGCTCCAACGAATACCGGTGCGGTCTTTTCCTGCATCCATGTCAGGAAGATCGCCAGGACGCGCGATTCGGCCTTGCCTGCGGCCTTCTGCTGCTGGTTGGCTATGCCGGCCTCGATCTCGTCTATCCAAAGGACGCAGGGGGCCACGGCTTCAGCGGTCTTAATGGCCTTTCGCATGGCTTCCTCAGGTTGGCCGGCAAGTCCGTCATAGAGCTTGCCCATATCGAGGCGGAGGAGCGGCAGCTTCCAATGGGTGGCGATGGCCTTTATGCAGAGGCTTTTTCCGCAGCCTGAAATGCCCATGGCCAAAACCCCCCTGGGGGTGGGGAGCCCACGCCGTAGGGCCTCGGGGGAAAATGCCTCATCCCGTTCATGCAGCCACTTCTTCAAATTCGCCAGGCCGCCGATCTCCCACGAACCTTCACGGGTGGTCACGAATTCCAATACCCCGCTTTTTTCCACCAATGCCTGCTTTTCTTCGAGGACCGAATCGACGCAGCGAACCGTCACCGTCTGTTCATACATAAGCGCGGATCTGAACGCATCCCATGCTTCATTTCCCGTGAACCCCATCGCGGCCCTGATGATTTTCTCCTTCAGGTCCTCAGACATGGAGGCACGTAGACTCGCGGCCTTTTGATGCCCGTCCACCACCATGTCCAGGATCTTGGACAGTTCGTCGAAACGGGGCAGAGGAACATCCTCTATCTTGAAAACCGTGAAGAGCTCATCGGGAAGGCTCAGCTTGGGACAAACGAAAAACATGGTCTTTCGGAGAGTGCGCAACGATCGGGCCGAGTCCTTTAATTGTCTTATGAGGCCGGCATTTCCGTGAACCAGTAGATGAAGGTCCTTTACGATCAGAGGGGCGGGATCTTTGATCTTGATATAAGCCCCCAGAGCTTCCACCAAATCCGTTGTGGGATTAACAACCTCGCTTCCACGAGTCATGCCCCTTATACAAGACCAAATGAAAATCGACGCTTCGCGACCGAAAACCTGCTCGGTGGCGGATTGAACAAGCCTCTCCACTCGCTCTTCCTCTTCCGAGACGAGGTACACGAGAGGGGTGCGCAGAGCAAGAATTTTACGTATGTTTTTCAGGATCATGGTGCGGCCTCCCTGTTCCCGGGCGGACGATCGGTGCAACCGTGCGTTGAATGAGGAAAACCAAACCACAAAGGCCGCTGGACGCTAAGAAATTCAATTACGACTCACTTACACGGCCCGGATCAAGTGAACGTCGACATTACCGCGGTGCACGGCCCCTTAAATCCGCCGGCCGGTTTCTCATCGCGGCTCGGAATTTCAGGCCCGGCATGCAAACATGAGGATGGATGCCGGGAAGCATCTAGGGCCGCTCGCATCGTGTATGGTCCCTGAGCAGCGCCAGCATTTCGCTGGTCCCCATAGCCAAGAGAGTGTCGCCCGCTTCCACTATGGTATCAGGGCCCGGATTGAATTGCATCAGCCCGGTCCCCTTCTTGATGGCTATAATGATTAGGTCGAGTTGCTTACGTATCCCCGTGTCCATAAGCCGCTTCCCGCAGTATTCGGAACATGGCCCCACCTCGATTTCCTCGAGTTCTATGTCTAATTGTCGGTGATCCATTACCACTTCCAAGAATCCGACCACCGTGGGCTTTATGATACCCAGAACCATCTGCATTCCGCCGATGTGATAGGGACTGACGACGCGGTCGGCACCGGCGCGTCGCAGCTTTTTCATCGCGGTGTCCTCCGCGGCGCGGGCTATGATCTGGAGTTTGGGGTTCAGCTCTCTCGCCGTGAGCACGGCATAAACGTTGCTCGAATCGGAGGGGAGCACCGACACCAAGCCGCGGGCTCGCTCTATTCCGGCGCCGCGCAGAACCTCCTCTTCGGTTCCATCTCCGGAGGCCAGCAGATACCCGAGTTCAAGCACTCTTGCCATGGTAGCGGAATCCTTCTCCACAACCACGAAGGGAATGCCTCGCCCGTGCAGCTCCTGGCATATGAAGGAACCCATCCGACCGAAACCGCAGATGATATAATGATCGCTCACTCTCTGAACCGCTTTCATGTGCCGCCGCCTCGTGAGGAACTCGTTCAGCTCCCCTTCGATAATCATCCTGGTCCCGGAATACATGACGTACCCCAGGATCCCCATGCCGGTGGTGATAATGAAGATCGTAAAAATCCGGCCTTTGTCGCTCAACGGGTTGATCTCACCGAACCCGATGGTTGAAACCGTTATCATGGTCATGTAGAACGCGTCCAGGATCGGCCAACCCTCAATGACGACGTATCCCAGCGTCCCCACCGCGAGTATGAAAGCCATCCCGATGAGAGATTTGACAAAGGGCTGCAAGTCACCCAAGATCCGGACCCTCGCAGGAAGATTTGGAGTATGGAAATGTAACTCGGCGGAAAAGAAAAAAGCTGTACGTTCGAGGTTGATTCATTGGGCCGGCTTCCCGGGGAAACGCGGCGGCCCTTGCGGAAGCGTCCTCCGCATTCTCAATCCCATTGAAAAGACCTTGGCGTCAATCCCTAAGGACGGACCCTCGCCGACAGCGTCCCGGTTTGATCAGGCCAGGAGCGAAATTGCCGGCGTGGGGATCGGTAAGCGAAGCTCTACAGCGAATCCGCTCTATTTCTTGAACAAGCTCTCCAACCTCTGGGCCAACATCAGATCACCCGAGACCCTCAGCTTCCCGGAAAAGAAAGCGGCCGGTCCGGACAACCTTCCATTCATCAAGTCGACGAAATCACCGCTGTCCATGCTCAAGGTCACCGACGGGGCGGGATGTGTTCCCTGGTTCACGTTGCACGCTTGGTCCTTGATTGCCAAGTTCCATTGACCGGTCTCCTTGCCCGAGATGTCGAATTGAAAAACGACATCCAAACCGCCGGCAGCGCTTGCGTTGAAGCGTGAGGGCATGATTTCCAGAATATCCTTCACCGATTCCATAAAACAACGACTCCTTTCTTTCTCAATT
>JAZDOF010000081.1:0-2894 GCA_043799015.1 Pseudomonadota bacterium
TCTCACGGAGATGGTCTTTGCTCTGGACGCGGGGGATCGGCTTGTGGGGAGAACGGAACGGTGCAACGTTCCTCGGCAGGCTCTTAAGGTACCTGAGATCGGTGCATACCTGAACCCGGACATCGAGCGCGTTCTGGCCGCGCGTCCGGATCTGGTGCTCGCCAACTTGTCGGCCACGAGGAAAGAGGTGGTCGAGCGGCTTGCCCGGATGGGGATTCCCGTCTTTGTGGCCGATTCAGTGAGCATCGACGGTATCTGTTCGGTGATTGCACGGGTGGGAACTTTGCTCCACCGTGAGGCGCGCTCCCGTGATATCGTCGCCGGCATCCATGAAAGGCTCAAAGCCCTACGGGTCAGAGTTACGGGATCGGACAGGCCGACCGTCCTTTTTGCCGTAGGCACCAGGCCTCTTGTGGCCGCGGGGGGGAAGAGTTTCGTGGGAGCGCTCATCCGCGAGGCCGGGGGAGTCAACATAGCGGAAGACGCGCCAAAGCCCTTTGTGAGGTACAGTATCGAGGAGGTCATGAACAAGGACCCCGATATCATACTGGTCTTAAATAAGGAATGCGTCGGGGACCAATGCATCGATCTTTGGAAGGAACACGGTGCACTGACCGCGGTCAAGAAGGGGAGGGTCCACCCCCTCGACGCGGATCTCATGGCCCGGCCCTCCCCCCGGATTATGGACGGACTGGAAGAATTGGCCCGGATACTTGATTCAGTGAGGTCTGGCCGAAGTACTATGGAGCATTAGAAACCGGTGGCGACCACACGTACGTAGCCGATCCGCGGCTTCTTTTTATCCCTATAACCTTTAACGACCACGGTGGCGTAATCATCCCGCTTATCTTCTACGAAAACTTCAATGGCAAAATCGTAACCGGCCACAACGTCCGCCAAAATATTCTTGGGTGGGAACGGAAGTGCGGCACGAGCTCTAATGGCAAACTCCGGGTTATCTCCAGGAGGAATCTCAAATTTGAGAAAGGAGACGTTGATCCTGAACTTTTCGTCCAGTGCGGACAGCCTTTGATACACGGGTTTCAATACCCGTTCGTCTTGCATAAGGACGGCGGCGATCTTCTCGATCTGCTCCCCAGACTGTTTTGCTGCGGCCGAACTTTCCCATTCCGTACGAAGCCGTTCATAGTCTTCTATTGCCTTCTTGGTGCGCTCCCGAAGGCTCAGTACCTCAATTTTAGCCGAGTCGGCTTCATTTTTGGCCCTTTCTGCATCGGCAACGACCATGGACGCCTTGCTTCGAATTTCTGATACGTGATCGTTGAGCTTTGCAAAGGAAGTTCTGAAATCCAGGTCAGCCTGACGGGCCGAATCGTCAATGCGTTTAGATAGTCCTGAGATCGTCGTTAGGAACACGTTCATGTTCCGGTCGATTTCCTCCTTAATCTCCTGTTGCGCCACCTTGAGTGCGTTCTGCCGCGCACTCTCCTTCATTATGTCGTTCCAGAAGAATCCAAATGCAAAGGCGACAATGGGTACGAATATGCCGGGCAGCGTTACGTACCTAAGCATGAACTTGCGGATAGCCTGTTGAGCTTCAAGAGTGAGTCTTTTCTCGGGGCCGTTGGTCAAACCGTGTTGTTCCGTCATGTCAAGCCGTCCTCTGTCCGGCGGCAGAGGCGATTGCACAATCGCCGTCCAGCGCAAATCGTTATTGCCCAACTGCGTCAACTTCGGCCGCTTTTCCGACCCCTGGCTTCTTTCTGCTCACGTTCCTTCCCCTTTCCCTTGGCGGGAAGGGGGAAGGGGATAATGAGTCGGGACAATTGTCCCATACCTCGGGAAGTCGGCGCAAGTGCCCCAATTGGCGAACCCGCGTTGGTCTGCAGGGCATTCTTCTACTCTTTTGTGAAAACCGGAACTAGCCGAAGCACAGAAATTCAAACACGAACCCGCCCGTCCACGGACCGGTTGCCATCGCGTTGGACTTGTTTTGCAGGACGGCTTTGAAATCAAATTCAAAAATTCCTTCGGATAGTCTTGACTCTTGGTGGTTTGAGATTTCAAACCAAACACTCGCAATGTCTCCGGCCGTCCTGTTCGCAAGACTGCCAAACGTCATATCGAGGGAAATAACGGAAACGTGTACTAACTTGGTAGTGTTGGGCACCTCAACAGCAACCGTACGAGTAAATGGCTGTTCAAGTGAGTTCTCATCCGGCTTCTGTACCGAGAATCCTTTGTGGATAAGTTTCAGACCGTTGGGAAACATTGGCTGTACCGGCGGCATGGTGTACCTCCTGTCTTCGTATTTCCGGTCTTCGTTGACCGGGAGTTAAGGCGATGCATCCGTATCGGGATCTGACGATTATGTCCTTCAAGGTTTCACTCTCTGAGCGACGGTGCTTGCGGTACCGTTCTGCCTCGCACGGTACTGCGAATGGGTATGGTAGGCTGCAAGGATGGTGTCACGGGGACATCAGTCCTAAGGGAAGGAGCTCGAGGCAACATTCTCACACGCACGGTACTGCGAATGGGCACACTCGGTCGCAACGATTGAGCCGTGTACTGAGTACTCACGGAGTACTTATCGATCCCTATCTCTGGTCGTAAGCTTGGTGCGCTTTGGAGTAACTGTTGGACATTTATAGTCCCGGTTACGGGATTCGTTGCGTCGACGATATCCCTACCTAGCCGCTGTGTGTCCGTTAATGGGGGCTTTGTCAGCGGTTTGGTTCTCATCAAGGTGTCGCCGCGCGGCGGCATTCCTTGACCGAGAACCGTTACGGGTGAAAACAGGAAGAGAATCGATGTTGCCGTGAACAGCGTCAGGGTGGCAAGCGCCTGAGCAACGCTCGGCCTGGTACGACCTTTGTTTGAGTTGCTTGTCATGGTTTCGCCCCTTTCTCCGGGATCATTCCGGAGGCATCCTC
>JAZDOF010000640.1:0-2016 GCA_043799015.1 Pseudomonadota bacterium
TGACCGAGGAAACGCCGTACGAATGCAAACACAATCGAGAACCCAGACAACTTCAACACGAATGCGGCAGTGATGATCGGGGCCAGGGCTTTCTCAAGCACGGCAGACGGGGGGTTCTCGTGGCCGTAGGCAAAATGGTCAGGGCCAATTTGAGGTGGTATCCTGCAAAAGAAACCCAAATGGCGAAAACCATGTCCCCGGAAGATGAAGCCCTGCTCCGATACCCCGCCAACTACAAGATCTATTCTGCGAGCCGTCTGGATGGCGTCGTGATCAAGGGACGTTGGAAGAGAGACTACACGGAGGATGAGAAGGCGGCCTGCTGCGGGCGAAGCGCTGAAGCAAAAGTGAAGACGCCGCCGTCGAAGAAAACTGTTGAAGAACCGGACAATGATTGTGAGAAGAACGGATATTGTTTGCACATTTTCTGCAACGTGGTCGGCATGCTCGACTACAAGGGAAGATGGCGGGAGATCATTCACAACTGTCAGGAGGACGCGGATCTCTTGTGGCACGGAACGCAGGGGGCCTGCATGTACGATTTCTTGGGGGTGCTTCAGATCAACCGCCCATACACGGAAAAGGGCGAGACATGGCTTATCTTCAACGAACCGGGTATTGAAGGCGACGGCATATACGCCATCGAGCTTGAGGATGTGGGGAAGAGGAAGCCGCCGAGCGCGGAATCTTTGGTATACAACGGGTGCTGAGGTCCTGCCTGGAAGTGATGCGCAATCGTCGACAATGGAATCCGTATCTTCTGTGCGCCGTGCGGGCGGTTCTTGGAATAGCCTCCATGTTCTTGTGTGCATTGGTCGCTATGATTCCCGCCGCGGCGGTAACACTGTTGATTGGATGGCTCGTGCCTATTGGAGGGAGACGCGAAGGGGCCGTAGTACTTGTATTTACGGCCGTTCTTATCATCCTTGCTGCGGCCGCGTTCCGCGCCTTTCGCGGCTGGAAATCGCAGGACTTCGTTGCCGCCCTACTGTCGATGGAAGTTATAACGCTCTTAATCATTGCGGATATCAGCGGATACACCGGTGCGGCGAGCTTCCATCATTTCAACATGGAATGGTTAATAGGTTTGAACCTGTTCTTTGGGTTACCGTGGATACTGGGTATGGGCCTGGGCGAAATCGCCCGCGTAAACGGCATAACGAATCTTAAGAAGTTGAAGGAACGGGCAAAACTCATGAAACGGATAAGCGGGCCGCAGTCGTCACACCCCCCGGGAAAAGAAGACGCCGAAGCCGGGGCCAAGCCGATGGATTCCGCCGCCGCCGGAACGCAAATTCCGTCTGGGGAACCTTCAAATTCAACGGCGCCGGGATCAAAAGGACCGGACCGGAAACCACATTCGCGGAAGCGGCGCGGTTGGTAGAAAGCCCGAAGAAGAAAGATCGCTCCAGCGCTTGAGAAATGGATCATGTTCTTAGAATGAGCTGATTTCCCTACCGTTCCAGGGTCCGCGCGAAGCACAACTCAGAATTAACCGACTGCTCACATCTCTTTAACTTACGGCCTTTACAACTGTCGCGGGGGTGGGTGTACCGGTCCCGAGTCCCTCGGGTCCAGTGGGCTCTATGACGGCGAAAACCGCATCGGCGCGGTTTACGCCTTTTGCTTGAACACTTGAGACCAACGGAAAGGAATACGACAGTGATTCGAATAAAGGCATTAATGTTGGCGGCTGTTTTATGCGCACTTTTCGCCGCTGAATTCGGATGGGCGCAATCTCAAGCTTCGGATGAAGAAGTGATAAAACTGACTTGCTCGCGATACACGTTCTTCCAGGCAACGGACCTGGGTAGGTGGTTCGAAGAGCGCCGACCGGGCGTCAAGGTGGTCGTGACCTATCAAGACCAATCCGATCACTTCCATGCGATCACCCAAGGGTCGTGCGATGCCCTGGTTACCCTGGGAGGGCTGGACCCCGAAGTGAAAACGGAAGTCAAGGAAGTGGGAGGTAATCTGGAGGAGCAAACCGTCGGTTGGGGGGGAATAGTCCTGGTA
>JAZDOF010000646.1:0-2354 GCA_043799015.1 Pseudomonadota bacterium
CATAGAGCCGCCGGCCATAGATAGCGAGATCGAAGAAATCCTAGCGGACCCGGAAGTTCGTGCATCCTTGGATGCTTTGGACGATCCCGAGGACAGAGAGGATCTCATTGATCATCTGAAGATTATGCGTCGAATCAGCGAAGGCACGGAAAAGACCAGGCCCTGGGAAGAAGTAAAGGCCAGGCTGGGGTTGTAGACCCTTGTACCGGCTCAGTGTTTCAGATACCGCAGGCAAAGCCCTGGATGCCTTACCCAAACATTACCAGGAACTGGTCCGGGATAGGATCAATGCTTTGTCGGCCGATCCAAGGCCGCATGGGTGCAAGAAACTCCAAGGCCAAGCAGCCTACCGGGTTCGGCAAGGCCCGTACAGAATCCTCTATGAAATCGATGATTCCGCGCGATTAATCATCGTCTCCGACATAAAGGCTCGCCGAGAGGCCTATCGGTAACCGTCGGCCCCGACTCGCAGCAGGTTTCGCGCGGGTATTCCACGGAAAAGGAACAAGGCTGCCTTGCACGGGGTGAGGCCGTCTGCTACAGTCCGGGATGGGACCGACCCCGTGCCGGCTCGTGTTTCCGTACGTCCTTGGCCCGCGACCGGTGGTGCATGGGGCTTTGGGGTCGACTTGATGCATACGGCCCAAGACTTTTCAAGACGTTCAGTGAGGTGGACCATGCGGGACCCGATACACGTAATCCTCGAGTACAACCCTTCCCCGGAATTCAACCCGGAAGCCCCCAACACAATACATAATCATATCGCGGCAATAAACAAGCGCGGCTCGGTTCTTTGGCCCAAAGTGTCGAAGAGCGGGCGCACGGAACTCCATCGGGAAGATGTACCCCGGATCAACGAACAGATCAAGCAGGGGTGCGTGGGAGAGTTCGGCATTCCTGCCAACGGGATCATCCTCGCCGCCGGAGCCGTTTCGGAGTGTATGAGGAATGAGAAAATCCCAACCTTGAGGGCCGTGGTCCGGAATCTCGTTCACCGAGCCGCCCCGCGAGGAGGCGGATCATATTCGACGTCGGGCTGAGGAGTTATTCGCGTTGGATTAAGAGTCGATTGTAGCCCGGCGAGGTGTTACCTCAAGGCCCTCCTCGATGCGGGCATTCCCCTTTAGTACGGCATTCTGTTCGGCCCCGATTCCCGAGGCGACGCCCCGACCACAGGCAGAGCATAGAATTACTGTTAGTGTCATCACGCCATAACGAAAGAGGGTACGCTCTAAAGCGCCGGCCGGCTTTCCGGTCGTAGGCATCGCAAGACAAGAGGACTGTTCCTTGAAACCGTTCTACATTCGCGACCCGATCCACGGATTCATAGAGTTCGACAACTGGGAGCGGGAAATAATCAATCATGCCGTATTCCAACGATTGCGCCGAATCCGGCAACTAGCCTGGACGGACATGGTCTATCCGGGTGCATCACATACTCGGTTTGAGCACTCAATTGGAGTTATGCACGTTGTCACGCGTATGTTCAGGAACATTCGACTTCGGAGCGGGGACATTCTGACGAACGAACTCAATTACACGGATGGCGGCCTAGACCGAGTGTTGGCCCTCGTCCGCATCTGTAGTCTCCTACACGATATCGGACACGGTCCATTCTCTCACGCGGCCGAAGAGCTAATGCCCATTTGCGAAGCCTCGGGTAAACCGTACGAACATGAGGCTTATTCAGCGGAAGCCGTGGTCTTGCTGGAAGATGTCATCAATCACCCGACCAACGAAAGGAACTATGGAATAACCGCCCAAGACATCAAAGACTTCCTGAGTGGAGATGTCTCAGACGAGGGGAGCCTGTTGTGGAGACGCCTTCTCTCCAGCCAACTCGACGCCGACCGTGCGGACTACTTGTTGCGTGACTCGCATCACATAGGCGTTGCGTATGGACGCTATGACCTCGATAGATTGGTCACCAGTTTGGCGATTGCTATTGATCCGGAGACGGATGCTCCTGTGTTGGCCGTGGAAGAAGGCGGATGGCACGCATCCGAAGGCTTCATACTAGCCCGTTATATGATGTTCACCCAGGTGTATTTTCATAAGACCAGGCGAGCCTACGACCTTCACTTTTCCGAAGCGATGAAGCTTCTCCTGAAAGAAGCGCCGCATCTTGAGGGCCGGGTCGATAATCAATTCTCACCCCCGACTAGTCCGGCAGGCCTAAGTGCATATCTCCAGTGGACCGATTGGCGTGTCCTGGGTCTTTTGCAGGAGGGCAAAGGCGGCTATCATGGGGAGATCATCCGAGAACGGAACCATTTTAGGAACGTTTACGCGACCAAAGAAGCCCCTGATAAGACCGACTTGGAATTTGCCGAAGAAGTCTGCGAGCGTCTTGG
>JAZDOF010000663.1:0-3710 GCA_043799015.1 Pseudomonadota bacterium
GACTTCTCAAGCCCTGAAAAATCAAGCCAAAAAGGCTTGGAGACACGAAGAATAGGGGAGCGGCCCCAGTTGATCCCATTGCATCCGGAACCGATTCACTTTGCGCCGTTGTGCCTTAGTGGTTCACTCTCTATGTCTCGCCGCGAACGCCTGCCGATGCATGGCACGTCACGCTTCGGGCCGGTTCGGTCTCGGCCCGGGTCGGGAGGACAACTTTATCAGAAACCGGAACGAACTTGTATGCTCACAAGTTGAATTGCGCGGATGAATACGCTATAGCACCAGGAATCTCGGCCAAGACAAGGGAGGCCATCATGCATCCGCGGTTCTTTTTCGCCGGTTGTCTCGTTCTAATGACCGTGTTCTACGTCACAACCGCGGCCGTGGCCGACGGGAGCGACGTAGCCCTACCTAAACCCAGGGTAAAGGGAGATGTCTCGGTTGAGGCGGCGTTGGCCGCTAAGTATACCGAGCGAAACTTCAAGGCGACCAAGATAAGCCTGCTGGAGATTTCGCAGCTCCTCTGGTCCGCCAACGGGAACCTTCCCACGGACGCGGTAACGGGTGCGACCACAAAAGTGCAGGGTTCGGCCGGCGGCCTGTATCCCCTGGAAATATTCTTGGTCACAGGCCAGGGAACCGTCGAGGGCACCCCTGCGGGGGTCTTTAGTTACGATCCGTCCGGCAACAAGCTCCGGTCTGTTGCCTCGGGCGACAAACGCACACTCTTGGCCCATGCCGCGCACTCACAGATGTGGTTGGCAAGGGCCCCCGCGGTGGTGGTGGTGGCGGCCGAGAAGCAGAGAACCATGAGCCGTTATGGGCCGCAGGGAGAAATCTACGTACACATGGAGGCGGGAGCGTCCGGTCAATGTCTGTGCCTCCAAGCGGCGGGGCTGGGCCTCAAGACAGGGACGATAGGCGCATTCGTCGATGCACGGGTATCTGCGGTCCTGGAACTGCCGTCTCAGATTACCCCTTATCTTCTAGTGGGTGTAGGCCGTTAGCCGGCCGCGGGGAGCCGTTGGGCCCCTCGGGGCCCATGAGTCGTAATCTTTGGGATAATTGGTGACCATGATTCCGGACCCGATTGATTCGAAGCCGCGTATGGGCGAAAGGGGCCGCGGCCCCGCGACAAGGACCCTTTCCATATCCTGGATGGTGGTCCTCATCAACGTGGGATGCAACCTTGTCGGCTTCTTTATCGTCCAGATAATGTTGCACTTCGCTTGTCCATTCTTTCGAACCCACGGCGGTTACGCGCTCGACCCGACCTTGAACGCTCTGCTGTTGGCCTTCATAGTGCCTGCGGCGGTAGTGGTGATTCATAGACTTGCCCGGCCCGTCCAGGACGCGATTTCGATCCTCGAAAAGGGTGAGCCCCTTTCCGGCAGACAACTGGAAGCTGCAAGGCGCCGAGCCGTCAATCTTCCTTTCCACGCAGCGCTTATGAACCTGATCGCGTGGGTCCTCCCGGCAGTGTCGTTTCCACTTGAGCTGCGCTTCGAGCAATGGGCTTCCGTGCTCCATATTCTTGTCGAAGTGCTCTACAGCTTCACCAACGCGGTGATGATCACCTTGTTCGGGCTCATCATCCTTGAGGAATACTGCCGAAGATCTCTCTTCCCCGTTCTCTTTCCCAACGGTAGGATACGGGACCAAACAGGCACGGTAACATTGACGATTCGTGACCGGCTCATGCTGGTTTACGCCGCCATATGTCTAATTCCCATGTTCCAGGCCGCCATCATCATAAACACCAATGCCTCCCTTACCCCCGCAGCGGCAAACCCCCAAAGCCTGCTCAAAGAGATGGCCCTCTTTTCCACAATGCTGTTCGCCTTCGTCGCGGTTTACGGGTTGTGGCTGGCGATTCTGGCCGCGAGGAACCTTGCCGAACCCGCGGAAGATATGACGGTCGCGGCCGACCGCATCGCCCAGGGAGACTACGGAGCTCGAGCGAAGGTTGTCAGCAACGATGAAATAGGTCATCTCGGCGATCGGGTCAATGAGATGGCGCGCGGCCTGAAGGAGCGAGAGAGGATCAGAGAGATTTTCCACCTCTTCATGAGCCCTGAGATCGGACGCGAAGTGCTCTCGGGGCGGTCGTTCGAGCAGGGTCAAATGCGACATGTTACACTGCTGTTTTCCGACCTCAGGGGGTTCACGGCCATGGCCGAACGGTTGCCGCCGCAACAGGTACTGGAATCCATCAACGCGTACTACGAGGCCATGACCGACGCCATTGTGGAGAATTCCGGGATTGTCCTTCAGTATGTAGGGGACGAGATAGAGGCGGTTTTCGGCGCCCCTTTGGATGACCCGCTCCATCCCGACAATGCGGTTGACGCGGCCCTAGCCATGCGCGCTCGGCTGGCACTCTTGAACGCGGACCGAAACGCGCGCGGAGAACCCCCGCTCATGCACGGAATAGGCATACATACAGGCACGGTCCTGGCGGGTCTTGTGGGCAGCCGGCACAAAATTTCGTACGCACTGGTGGGAGATGCGGTCAACCTCGCTTCGCGCATTGAGGGGCTCACTAAGGAATTGGGAGGCGACATTCTCGTAAGCGGAGATACCTTCCGGGCGTTATCCCGGGCGCGCTCGACAACCGGGCCGTTAACGGTTCCCGTGAGAGGAAAGACCGACGGGGTCGAGCTGTATCATTTGGTAGGATGACGACAAGCGATTATTCAAAGCGCAACCATTCACTCTTGTGAGGCAGGCTTGCCGGCCTGCCGAGATCGCACTAAGAAAATTCGCAGGCTGGAAAGCCTGCGCCACGTTGAGCTTGGGATTTCCCGCCCGTAAGTGAATGGTTACATTCAAAGCGCGGGAATCGTTTGAAACCGGACGCTTGATGTGCTATTCTTCACCCTTCATTGGTACGTGCGGCTGCGGTGTGACGGATATTAGCCCGCAATAATGAGGTCCAACGGCATTCGGGCCGGCCGGTGTTTACGAATACGCTTTTATTGGGCGCGTACTTGTTTGTCCTTGACATAACGCTAATTTACCGATAATTTTGGCAAGATAGGGTCGTCTTTCCTGCCTGGGGTTTTTGCCTAATCTTATTCAGGAGGTAGGTATATGGATCAGGTGGTTTATTTGGCCATCATGTGCGGGGCTATAGGCGTGGCCTATAGTCTGATCACCGCCGGATGGGTGTTCAAACAGGACGCCGGTTCGCAAGAGATGCAGGACATCTCTTCTTACGTGGCTGAAGGCGCAATGGCGTATCTGACTCGCCAGTACAAAGTGGTGGCCATGATTGCGGCCATCCTGTTCGTGGTCCTGGTGTTTACGTTAGGTATCATTCCGGCCGTCGGCTTCATCATCGGTCTCGTCGGCTCAGCGCTGGCAGGCTTCCTCGGCATGAAGGTCTCCTGCAACGCGAACGTTAGAGTTGCGGCCGCAGCCTCCAAATCGCTTCCGGACGCCATGACGGTCGCCTTCAAGGGCGGCTCCGTCACGGGTATCGTCGTGACCGGTTTGGCCCTACTCGGCGTCGCCGGGTTTTACTTGTTGGCCAAATCCTCTACGGTGGGAATGTCGCCGGAATTAGGCGAAAAAGCCATCTTCAGCGCGCTGGTGGCCCTTGGGTTCGGCAGCTCCCTCATGAGCGTCTTTGCTCGTGTGGGCGGCGGTATCTACACCAAAGCGGCCGACGTGGGCGCCGACTTGGTTGGAAAAGTTGAAGCGGACCT
>JAZDOF010000670.1:0-2396 GCA_043799015.1 Pseudomonadota bacterium
GCCGTCCTGTTCAACAAGAAGTTCGGCTCCGATTGGCGCAAGAGTGAAAAGGACTTTTGGGAAGAATTTGAGACAACGATGAAAATCGACGAGGAAGTAATAATTAAATAGACTTCATTGCCGGCGGAGCTTTCGGAGGAACCTCATGCGAACGACCCGCCGCCTTCACCCCTACGCCGCTCGTAAGCCGTCGCGCCGATTTGGGTAGGTCCCTCTTCAAAGCCGAGCATCCAAGACCGCCTCGCATCGGCCGAGTCGTAGGGTGTAATCGTTCACCGAGTCCGCTTAATTCCTCACCCCCAGCCCCCTCTCCAGTCTTGAGGATGGGGAGGGTTGGACGTGAGGCTTGAATTCGGACTTCAGAGGGAGATCGAGGTGAACGCTTGCCTTATGGTAACGTTTGGGACCGTCCGCGTTGCCGCTCCACGCCGTACGGCGTCTCGGTCCGGGCGGTGTTCGTATTTCCGTCGCTGAGACGGGCATCCTCCGGAAAGACGACGCGCCGGAACTTTCGGTGCGTCACCGGACACTCCCACCGCCTCGACACGGCCGCAATCGGAGTTTGACGAGCTATCGGCCCGCACACGCGGATGCATCCGCGCCTGATAACTAAGGAGACGTATTAATGAACGATGTGGTAATTGTTTCGGCATGTCGTACCCCAATAGGGACTTACGGCGGAACCCTGAAAGATATGCACGCAAGCTCCATTTCAAGCACGGCCATGAAGGCGGCCATTGAAAGAGCCGGTATCGACGCCGGGGAAATTGACGACGTGCGTTTCGGCTGTTGCTTGAATCCCACCGACGCCATGAATGTTACTCGAATCGGAGCACTGTTGGCGGGCATTCCCGATTCCGTGCCCGCAGCCACCGTCAACCGCGTCTGTATCAGCGGAATGGAGGCGACCCTGTCCGGTGCGGCCATGATAAAGGCGGGCGACGCAGACATAATACTGTCCGGCGGAGTTGAGCACATGTCCGGCGTGACGTACACGCTGGAGCGCGTCCGCTGGGGAGTTCGCATGGGCAATGACACCGTCACGGATGCTCTCACGACCGGTCTGCACTGCGGGTCGCACATTTTGCCGTACCCCGCCGATGGGCCGCTGGAATTTTTCAGGGGCAAACCGTACATAATGGGACACACGGCTGAGTTCGTGGCCCAGAAGTACGGCATAAGCAGGCAGGAGCAGGATGAAGTGGCGCTGAGAAGCCACAACAACGTGGAACGAGCGACCAATGACGGTTCCTTTGCCGACGAAATAGTCCCGATTATGGTGCCTCAAAGAAAGGGCGATCCGAAGCCGTTCGAGCGAGACGAGCATTTCAGGCCCGGCTTGACGATGGAGGCCCTTGCCAAGCTTCAACCGGCCTTTATTCCCAAAACGGGAACCGTGACCGCGGGGAACGCCAGCGGCATAAACGACGGTGCCGCAGCCATGGTAATCATGTCCTCCGAGACGGCCAAGGCCCGAGGAATCAAGCCCCTGGCCCGCATCAAAGCCGTCGGTATGGGTGCTTGTGATCCGACGATCATGGGAGTAAGCCCGGTCCCCGCGGTCAAGAATCTCCTCAAGCGATCGGGCCTGAAGCTGGAGGATTTCGAATTAATCGAGCTTAATGAAGCCTTTGCGTCACAATACCTGGGGTGTGAACGTGAACTGGGCCTCAACCGGGAAGTCACCAACGTCAACGGTTCCGGCATTGGACTCGGCCACCCCGTGGGCTGCACCGGCGCGAGATTGATGGTGAGCTTGACGTACGCATTGCGAAAACGCGGCAAGACACTCGGCTTGGCTACGCTGTGCGGCGGCGGCGGAGTATCCATGGCCTGCGCCATAGAAATAATTTAGACCGTTTGCGCTGATCATCGAGTCTCCCCCGGAGCGAGGCGGTTCCTGAACCGTCCTTGTCTCCGGCCCCATCGAACAACCGGGGAATAGACCGCGTGCCCCCCGGAAGTAACCATTCACTCTTGTGGGGCAGGCTTGCCGGGCAGCCGAGATCGCACTAAGAAAATTCGCAGGCTGGAAAGCCTGCGCCATGTTGAGATTGGAATTTCCCGCCCGTAAGTGAATGGTAACGGCATTACGTGTTTTCCCATTTGACGTGAAGCGCGGCCGAGCGTATCCTAGAACGGAAAAGAATGCCTTCCGGTCAAAATCCTGTTTGGATCCGTACAGGGTCACGGCCCGGCGGTCGACGGACCCGAACCAAACAGCGAGAGGGGTGTGCCTGACAACGTGGCCGACGGGAAAATAAAAAAGATCAGCGCTAAATCGATTATGGCGGACCTGAAGGCCGGCTTGACGGACAAGGAGCTGATGGAAAGGTATAACATTTCTTTCCAGGCATTACAGGACCTTTTCGCTCAGATGATCAAGGCTAAGCTCG
>JAZDOF010000783.1:0-8718 GCA_043799015.1 Pseudomonadota bacterium
CGGTTGACCTCTTCGGGATAGGGCTGGAAACGATCGTACGACCTGAGACCGGCCTCGACATGTCCCACGGGCACCTTGAGGTAAAAGGCCCCGAGGGCCACGGCGAACGCCGACGTGGTGTCCCCTTGTACCAGCACTATATCCGGCCGCTCTTTTTCGAGCACCTCGCGGACCCCGTCCAGCACTCCGGTAGTGATGTGAAAGAGGGTCTGGTTCTCTCGAATGAGATTGAGATCGTAATCCGGTCGAATGTCGAAGACTTCAAGAATCGGGTCCAGTATGTGACGATGCTGACCGGTAATGCAGCAGATCAGTCGGATCCGGTCCTGCCGAGCTTTCATGGCCTGAAACACGGGTGCCAGCTTTATTGCTTCCGGTCGTGTACCAAGCGCGATCATTACACTCTTCATGTTTTTCTTCCTTGACGAATAACTAATTAATAGCACAAGATGGAACCATTGAACCAGAAGAATCTATCTAAGGCATGGCGGAGCATGCCTCGGTAAAGCAACGGGAGGGTGCCCAAATGGGCGGCGTTATGGGACGATTGCGGCCGGCGGCTGCGGTTCTTGTCGCAACCTGCATGGTTCTGGCCGGCCAATATGCTGCGGCCATAGTGGAAGACGAAGCTAGGGCCCTCGATGAGGGCAACTTCTATATAACAAAAAGACAGGACTACGGAGGACAGACCGGCCAGGGCGGTTTCTGGCTGGCGGACCAGGATAACGGCAAGATCATAGGTTGCGCCACATGGGACCGGCGCAGCCGAAAATACATGCTCTTCGACCTGGCCGGCAGCTACTACGGGTTCATGAAAGCAACTTTGGTGGATTTCGAAGAGCACAAACTCTACAAGCAGTACTTGTGGTACGACAGAGACAACAATTACAAAGGATTGTTCGTCCGCGGACTCGGCGGTCGCCCCTACCTTCCCGGCGTGCCCGACGAAGGGGGCCGGTATAGGGCGTTCTCGCAAAGCCCCGAATATGAATTAGGGGGGCAACTCTACGCGCTCCAAAGCGGCAATATTAAGATCCCGTTACCGGAAATCGAAATCCACCTGTACCCCTCCTTTATCGAGGACGTTGTGGAGGAACGCGATTAAGACCAAAGCTCCTTCAAAGAGCTGAAGATTGCCGAGGGAGGGATTTCTTAGCGAAAACCCCCACGCCTCTCTGAGACACTACGAACTGTGGAAATGCGTTGCCGGCCTCTGTTTTAGTAATCATCGAGTCTTCGGCGGTGACCGATGGGAGCCGCAACAATTGGAAGTCGCATGGGGATGGGGGTCCGAGCGAAGGGCCTTCTTTTGAGAAGGTCCTTCCCCCGGAAACGCTTTGGTATTAGACATCTACCAGCGAATAGCTCGTGCTCCGGCCTCCTCCGGTATCTTTTTGCAGAATGCCCAAATCAAGAAGCTCTTTGATGTCGCGCAAAGCCGTATCCTGCGAGCATTTCTCGATCTTGGCGTATTTCGAGGTGTTCAGGTTCCCTTCAAAGTCCTCCAATAGGCGCATCAGAATGTCCTTCTGCCGGTCGTTTAACCTCACGTCGGCAACACGCCCCCAGAAGCGAGCTTTCTTGAGGACGTCGGCCGGAATCTCCTCGGCTCTTTCGACGGCACGATCCAGGAAGTCCAGATACCGGCGCAACCATGCAGTGATATCAAGGTCCCGTTTCTGAGCTGCTTCCAGTTCCCTGTAATAGACATTTCGTTCCTGCCGGATCAGCGCGGACATGCTGTAGAAGCGCTGCGAGCTCCCTTCAGATCGAGCCAAGACCATATCTGCAATGGCCCGCGCGATGCGGCCGTTCCCATCGTCAAACGGGTGGATCGACACAAACCACAAATGCGCAATACCCGATTTCAGCACCGGATCGATGTTTTGCTCCGCGTTGAACCACTCAAGAAAGAGTTCCATTTCATGGTCGAGACGCCCGGCATCGGGAGCCTGATAGTGAATCTTTTCCCTGCCGAAAGGGCCGGAAACAACCAGCATAGGTCCGGCGCCGTCATCCCGCCATGCCCCGACGCGGATGCGCGTCATGCCGCTCCGCCCTGTTGGAAACAGCGAAGCATGCCAGGCCCACAGACGCTCGTCGGTTAAGGGTTCATCGAATTTCCGGGTCGCATCGAGTATCATCTCGACAACGCCCTCCACATCCCGACTCGCCTGAACCGGATCGGCGATATCCATACCCAAACGCCGCGCGATTGAAGAGCGCACCTGAGCGGGATCGAGTATCTCGCCCTCAATTTCGCCGGATTTGACCACATCCTGGGTAAGGGTTTGTAGGACGGCTTCGTTGCGCAAAGAAAAGCCGAGGCTTTCCATTCGTCCGATCAGTCGGCCCTGCCGATGCCGCACGGCCTCCAATTGATCGGCT
The DNA here is from genome assembly GCA_043799015.1 of Pseudomonadota bacterium. Lineage (GTDB taxonomy): Bacteria > Desulfobacterota > Desulfomonilia > Desulfomonilales > Desulfomonilaceae > JAZDOF01. Next base: position 2,389 of record JAZDOF010000783.1, read on the forward strand.
AACGCCTCCCTATCCCACCTGAAGTTGGGCCACTCGGGCCGTTCGTGCATATATTTCGCCATAATAGCCGCACCTTCAGCGGAGATTATGAGCCCTGTTCACCGCAAAATCAAGAATATGCTCCGCAAAGCCTGCGGAGAATATGCGGTCTGATCACCGCAGACCGGACAGGCCGGCAGGAGGGTTCGAAGCTTCACGGAGCTTCGTTGCAATCTGTGCCGGGGTACCCTCAGCCGCGGTGGCCAAGGCTCTCTGCCCTGCTATGTGTGGACGCAGCAGTCCCATCACTTGGCCCCGTTGTTGGATCTCACATACACCGGTATTGAAACGGTAGGAACCTTTAAGCGATATATGGCACTGATTATGTCATTTATCACACCGGAATTCAGGATCTTATCGGCAGAATGAAGCGTATTCCAGCGCCTATGCTCCTCCGCCCCTCTATCCACTGAAACGGCCCATGAGCCTTTCGGCAAGATAGGTGTTTCTGGGCTCCACGATGCTGTTTTCCACCGCCATTGTCAGGGCCTTGGGGTGCGCTACGAGGACAACCAGCTTCTTGCCGCGGGTCATGGCCGTGTAAAGTAAATTTCGCCGTAAAAGGACGAAGTGTTGGGTGCTTAGGGGGATGACAACGGCGGGGTACTCGCTCCCCTGGGCCTTGTGAATGGTTACCGCGTAAGCCGGTATCAGCTCGTCCAACTCGGACACATGGTACTTGACTTCCTTCCCATCGAAATCCACCACGGCCTCGTTGGATTCAGGATCGTAGGAGTTGATCCGCCCTACGTCCCCGTTGAAGACTTCCTTATCGTAGTTGTTACGGGTTTGCATTACCCGGTCGCCCACCTTGAACCCGTCGCCCCTTATGGGGCGGCCTTCCTTGTTCAGCAGTTCCCGGAGCTCCCGGTTGAGGTTTTCCGTGCCCAACGTACCTCGTCGCATGGGAGTGAGCACCTGAACGTCGGTGAACGGATTCAATCCGAAACGCTCCGGGATGCGACGAGTTACTACTTCCCGTATGACGCGAAGGGCCTCTTCAGGCTCGGATCGTTCTATGAGATAGAAGTCGGTCGGCGCCCCGTCCGGGCCGCCCATCGGCATTTCACCGCGGTTTACACGATGCGCGTTGGTCACTATCAAGCTCGCTTGGGCCTGCCGGAAAACGGTGTCTAGTCGCACCACGGGGAGGCTGCCCGACCGGATCAAGTCCCCCAGTATGTTACCCGGCCCAACCGACGGCAACTGGTCCGCGTCGCCCACCAGCAACAGGCTGCTGTTGGGATGAAGCGCGGACAAAAGGCAATGAGCGAGCGTGACATCCATCATGGAGACTTCGTCCACCACCACGTAGTCGGCATCGAGCGGCTTGGACGCAGTACGCATGAAGCCCCCCTCGGCACCGGAATATTCCAGTAATCGATGGATGGTTTTGGCCTCTCTGCCCGTAGCCTCATAAAGTCTTTTTGCCGCGCGTCCCGTGGGTGCGGCCAGCATCACCCTAATTCGCTTGGCATCGAGAATATCCAGCAGTAATCGAAGTATGGTGGTTTTGCCCGTGCCGGGCCCCCCGGTTATGACCAGTGCCTTGTGATTCACGCCGGCAACCAATGCCTCACGTTGGGCCTGCGAAAGGGAAAGTCCGCTGCGTGTTTCGACCCATTCCACCGCGGCGTCCACTTTTATCGGCGGCAACAGACGCGGCGACGTGATCAGGTTGAGCACCTTGTCGGCAACCGACTTCTCCATCGACCACATCATTGACGGGTAGACCCGGTCTTCTTCGATGACCACATGGCGCCTCGCTGCAAGCTCGCCAAGAGCGTCTTCGAGCCCGGCCCGGCCTATTCCCAACAGGTCCCATGCCTTGGCCAACAACGAATCCGACGGATAGTAGACATGCCCCTCGGACTGCATCGCGTCGAGAACATGGAGGATTCCTGCTTGGGCACGAAGGGGCGATTTCATATCCACCCCCATGCTCCCTGCAACCCTGTCCGCGGAGAGAAACCCTATTCCCCGTATATCCATCGCCAACCTGTAGGGATTGGCGGACACCGCTTCAATAGCACCGGCCCCATACTTCTTGTAGATTTTGTACGCGTACGTAGGCGACACGCCGTGGGTTTGGAGGAACACCATCACGTCCCTGATACTGCGATGTTCCTTGAAGGCATCGGAAATCACCCGGGCCCTGCCTTTTCCGATACCCGGAACCTTCAGAAGGTCTTCCGGGCTGCCCTCGATCACGTCCAGCGTATCTTCCCCAAAAACCGCCGTGATCCTTCGAGCCATTTCCGGACCGATTCCCTTGACGAATTTGGAGGAAAGGTAACGCTCGATCCCCTTGACCGTGGACGGCGCCTTAGTTTCAACCTCCACAAATCGGAACTGTTCCCCCCATTGTGGGTTAATCTCCCATTTGCCTTTAAGTACGAGGGTTTCGCCCGGATGGGGCATGGGCAAAAGACCAACGATTTGGACCGGCTCCCTACGCCCCCTTACCTGGAGGCGCCCCACCATAAAATCGGTTTCTTCTTTGGAGACTACGATGCGGTCGAGAACACCTTCCAATACCTCAAGAGCTTTCGTATGCGGCGCGTCGGTGGAGCTCGGCATTCCTGGTCCCGGGAGAACTCATGACTTCAAGGGATTTTCAAGGGATTGTATCCCATAACCACCTTCGGTCAAGGCCCCGTGGAATATGGCTTGGAATTAGGCCGTGCGCATGAAGCGGGAATATTTGTAACCGACTAAAGGTGTGTACTTTTCAAGCTTGAGGAAGGATAATCGTTCACCACGATGGAAAAGGAATTAACCACAAAGACGCGAAGGCACAAAGAAATCAAAGGTCAATAAGCTTCGCGAACCTTCCGGACGATCCCGCTTCCAGATTCGAGGTCGGACGCCAATTGAGGGGCAACAGGCGTTCATGTATCATTTCAACTCCTTCTTCGTGTCTCGGTGCCTTTGTGGTTTGGTTTGCCGGCTGCACGCTTACGAAGAAGGCGAAAAAGGGAACCAACAGTGGATCTTTCGGCCGCCGGCCTAGGTGAGGTTGATGGGGGGCACGTTATGGAAATCCTGCTTTGCCGGTTTGCCGGAGGCACCTGGGTCAGGTCATACCCCGACAAACCGGGAAGGTCGTTTATTCGCGCTCAGCGCCCTGGTACGCCGTCCGGAATATGTCCACACGTACCGGGACGATTGTAAAATTCAAGCTGCTAGTAGGGGAGAAAGCTCGTTCCGCCGCCGCCGAAGCTACCCAATAGTCCGGCGCAGAGTTCGAGACACGGCAGTCCGGCAAACAATCCGCCGCCTTCATTCCCTTGCGGACCACAGGCTCCGTAAGCGGGCGGAGGACACGCGGCAGGGGGCGGACAGGGAGCAGGAGGCATACATGCCGCCGCAGGCGGGTAGGATGCCGGAGGAGGACAAGGCGCGGGTGCTGCGTATCTCACCGGAGCGGGTGCCGGCTGGGCCGGGTATGCATACCTCGGGCCGGGAGCGGGCGCATAGTTGTAGGGCTGATAAGGGGGCGCCACGGCGGGGGGGGCGGCCGTGTTCCCGCCCAGTAGGCTGCCTACGACTAGAAACGGCAATGCAACTACTCCTCCGCAGATCCCCGGCATCGGTGCGTCGCCCCAATATGCGCTCTTAGGACCGCCGGGACCGTAAGCCGGCCCACAGTAAGGGGCGGCCTGAGTGGGCGCCGTCTGATGAGTCGGGGCTCCGCCCGCCAGGGCAACGGCCGCTGAAGCAAGAAGACATACGCACACTGCCAATGCTGGTATCCTTTTGAACATCATACCCTCCTTTTTTTGCTCGGTTGGAAAGACAGTTGCTGCCGGAACGCCCGTGGCGATTGCCGAGAGTCTTGTCTGTTTTTCTTGAATCCGCAACCTCAGTCCATCTCCAGGCGTAGAATGGGGATAGGTTACTCAGGTTTCGGGCAGTCGGCATGAATACCTTTTCACCGAAACTTTTCTGAGCGCCGGAGGTACCATGAGGCCATATCCGTGTCAAGTAAAATATTTGATGTTAAGATGTTATGCGGAGTGACGAGCAAAGCGACCAGCTACATTTTATAACAGGTTGATTTTTCATGTATTATAAATGCTAATAATTTACTTTATCATTTTCCCGGGGCGTTATGGTATTGTCGGCCCCGTTGAGCCATTCCACAAAACGGAGGAGCACACATGCGGAGCACCGCTCGGCCATCCACGCCCATCTCGACTCAAGAGGCAGGTTCCCGCGGTCCGGCTCCCGCCTGCGCCGGACGCGGGCGACCCTGCCTGAAAGCGCGGGGAGATAGAGGGTACGGCCGCGCTCCGTGGAGTTCGATCTTCGGCGTGGCCGTCGGGCTGGTGGCGGCCCTTATGGTATGCCCGGCTTCTTCCTACGGCGGAGGCATCACGCCGGAACAGATATATCAACCAAAGATAGAATGGGAGCAGTTGATCGGAACTTGGGAGATTCTGCCGGACGACGGTCCTCTGGCCGAGAAAGGCGCCACAGTGTCAAAGCCCTCGTTCCGAGTCATCATGGCGCTTAGGAAGGACGGTACATGCAGAGTGTTTTCGGAAAACCGGACGGCAGGGGAAGACGGCCTGTGGACCCTCGAGAATCGCAAGGTGTCAATAGCCTTGAAGGATTCATCCAAGACCATTTACCACGTCTACGGCGTCAAAGGGGATTTCATGGTTACGAGCTTGGAGGGTGAAAAAGACGTCCACCAATTGTGGTCAAGGGTGAAGTGAAAGGGCTACGGAATGAAGGCCGGGTCAGTCGAACCTGCGTCCCTGCCGGCCCTACTTTGGAATACGTCATGTCATGGAAGTCTACGCAAAGGTAAGCGTTCACCGAGATGTCTGCGACAACGCCGAAGGAGGAAGAAATCCACCACCAAGACACGAAGCGACTGTGTTACTTGTCAAGCAGAAAGTTCCTGAAACGTACGCCTTGATTTGACCATGGCGTTCGTGATGACCAGAATCTTGCGCATACAGGCCACCATAGCAACCTTGACGGGTTTTCCAGCCTCTCGGAGGCGTTTGTAAAAGGTTTTGATGACTGCGTTGAACCTGACGGCAGAGACCGTTGCCATATACAGCGCGTGGCGGACAGAGGCTCTTCCCCCTTGGATCGATCGCTTTCCCTTCTTGGCACCACTGTCTCTGTTGAGGGGGGCGACTCCCACCAGGCAGCTGATTTGTTTGCGGTCCGCTTTGCCAAGTTCAGGCAGTGATGCAAGCAAAACCCTGGCCGTGACGGTGCCGATGCCTGTGAAGCTCTTCAAGAGGTCTTCGTTTTCTCGCCAGAGAGGAGATTGCTTGATCATCTTGTCCAGATCGTCATCAATATCCTCGATCTCTCGACTGAGAGTTTCTATTACGGTCTGGACGCTTTCCTTGACTCGTTCGGAACGTGCTCGGTGGAGTCGGTTCTTCTCTGATGCACGCAAGTCCACGAGCTGTCGGCGTCGTGCAACGAGTTCTTTGATCAGTTTCTCGTCGTCACTTGGAAGCGGCTTTGGTTTAGGTTTGTTCGTCTCTGCAAAGCGCGCAAGGACATATGCATCGATCGAATCTGTCTTAGCGAGTATTCCGATGCCCTTGGCGAAATCGCGTACTTGACGCGGGTTGACCACGGCGACGGGCAGTCCGGCAGTTCCGAGTTGAGCTGCAAGCATAATCTCGTAACCGCCCGTAGCTTCCATGACAATGACGGAAGGGCCTATATTGCCGAGGCGCATTATAAGGGATGCCACGCCTTCGGAATCGTTTTGGCAAGTCCACGATTCCTTTCCAGGAATCACACATACATCGAGATGACCTTTTGCAATATCTATGCCAACGAATACAGGTTGTAACATGTGCAATATCCCCGTCTTGTGGATACGGACTCTTAGTCCAGACGACTGTTCGGGCTTCATACACAGCGGCTTCCAGCGACCTAGCTTCGTGACGGTCTCAAAGGACCCAGACACAATCGATCAACTGGTAGCCTTTACCGAACTCAGCGCTCAGAGCCCGGCAAGAGTGTACCCCCCCCATATCAGCACGTACCACCTTTGGCAATGGGGCCGTACTCTCCCCCCAACTATTCCGAACCACTTTCTTCTCCAGCTCCCCCCATGACCTCCCCCTATTCACGTACGAGAGCGGGACATCAAGTAGTTCTGGGAGTAATATACAAGACACGAAGGCACAAAGAAATCAAAGGCTAATATTCTTCAGCCTCTGCGGGGCCAAGCGCCCGCTTTCACTGAAAAGCGGGCACGATTCGCTGGTCAATCCGCATTTGTCTAACATTTCAAATCTTCCT
>JAZDOF010000764.1:0-8738 GCA_043799015.1 Pseudomonadota bacterium
CTAGTCCTGTAAGGAGGGGACAGGGCCAGTCGGGCTATCTTACCCGACATCATCACGACTTTCCCCACCTCCTCGCCCACCAGGAGTCCCGCCTGACCCATACCCGAAAACGTGGATTTAAAGATTTTCGTGGGCATCACGCTCTGTTACCTACCGATCGGTGTGTTCCCGTTCATGGGATGTTGGGGATAATCGGCCGCGAGATACCGGCTGCAAGCCGGAACTTCATGCTATGTTCGGCCCGGACTATTGTCAACAGCATTTTGCCGGCACAGCGTCTTACGTTTGTCGGCCGGCCGTAAACAACCGGCGCGAAAGCCGGTTCCACCTCAAAGGAAGTGAAGGATACGCACCGGCAAAACGGAGCAACAAAGCAAACCCGCCGTGGCCACGGGCGATGCCGTGCTTGACGTGAAGTCGACAACTTGTTAGGGTGACTGAGATATCTCCGGCACGTAATCTAAGATTCATGCATTTTGCCGGGCTGAATCAGGATGCCTCACTCGTGACGGATCAGCTTTCGGGCCTGTGAGGGGCGGCTTGCATACCGTTATTTGCGGTTATTTCCGAGGTTCTCCTTACCCCTGCTCGTCACCAAATCCAGGAGCCGGCCCGGCGGCTCGACGGACTCTCACATGCGGGTTTTGGTTGCAGAAGACGACCCGGTCACCAGACGGCTGTTGCAGTCTCATCTTACAAGATGGGGCTACGAGGTGGTCGTGTGCGTGAACGGTGCCGTCGCTTGGGAGACATTGCGGAGGGAAGACACGCCTCGGCTGGCCATCCTGGACTGGATGATGCCGGAGAAGGACGGGCTCGCGATATGTCGCGACATCAGGAAACAGGGTAATCATCCGTACATCTATATTATTCTAGTTACCGCGAGAAACCAACGTGAGGACGTGGTGGAGGGTCTTGAGGCGGGTGCCGACGATTACATCAGCAAGCCTTTCAACCCCCATGAGCTCAAGGTGCGTGTAAGAGCGGGCAGCAGGATCGTCCGGCTACAGGAAGATCTTCTTTCGGCTCTCGAGGCCGCGGAGTACCAGGCGTCTCACGATCCCCTTACGGGCCTTTGGAACCGCGGGGCGATCCTTAAGGTACTAACCAAGGAACTTGCAAGGTCAAAAAGGTCCGGGGAGTCCACCGGGGTGCTTATGGGGGATGTGGACCACTTCAAACGAGTCAACGACGATCACGGCCACCAGGCGGGAGACAGCGTGCTCAGAGGGGTTACGGCGAGAATGACGGAAGCGATAAGGGAATACGATTTCTGCGGTCGATACGGGGGTGAAGAATTCCTCCTGGTGCTTCCCGGGTGCCGGCTCGAAGATGCCGCAGCGCTTGCCGAGCGGATCCGCCTTCTGTTTTCGGGGAATCCATTGACAACGGCAGAGGGGGTTTTTGACATCACTATCAGCTTTGGCGTGACGGCATTTGATGGTAAGAGTGAGTTGGACGCCGACGCGGTGATCAGACATGCCGACGAAGCAATGTACCGCGCTAAGAATGCGGGGCGCAATCGAGTGGAGACCGGGCCGGTCCCGGTAGAGTAATCGGAGTCTTGGATCGGCCGGCGCGGATGAGAGTCACCCCAAGCGGCTTCTAGGAACCGATATTTCTGGAGTTGAGGAAAGTTCTCGCGGCGTACCGGGCCTAATGGGTCGCGGAAAGCTCGGGCAAGTGGGAGATCGCTTCATGACGGACAAACGGAAGATAAAAGCCAAAGATGTAGTCCATGACGTTCGATTCGGATGGACCAACGAAGAGCTTATGGAAAAGTACGGGCTTACCGTTGGAGGGCTCAACAGCATCTTTCGGAGGCTTCTCGACGCAGGGTCCATCAATGACTACGAGCTCGAAGGGCGCATGCCGACGACCGAAGAGCCCACAAAGCAAGAGGAGCCGATCAGGCAAGACCCTCGCAACTACGTGGTGGTCCCGCTGCCGATCTACGATCTTGATGATATTGCCATAGAAGGCAACGTGGTGGACATCACCGAGCACGGGGTCCAAGTTGCGGGCATAGAAGCCAAGATGGGCGAAACCAAGCGGTTTCTCATACAACCCGACGAGTTTGTCGATGTGTTTCCGTTTCAGTTCGATGCCGTTTGCAGGTGGGTGGATTTGAAAAAAGAACCCGGCACCTGCTTGGGCGGATACGAAATCACCGGTATTTCACAAGGTGGGGTTCATCAGTTGCTGAAGCTGATCAGGCTACTTACGTTCGGGGAAGGAGCCGGCTGAGGTCGGGTGATCGGGGCGTACGCGTCAAAAAGCGAGATGGTTCGGTAACCCGAGGGGTTGCCTCCCGGTAACATCCTTCGTCCTGGGTCATGCCGACAGCCAAAAGAAATGTTCGTTTGTATACACGGACGTCTTCGGGGGGCTCGAGCAAATCCCCCCTGCCCCCAGCGGTAGATATTGAGACGACGTCTTACGACACGTCCGTCTCTCCCTCCACGTTAAGTCTTATCATTTCCACCGAAGCCAACACGCGTTTGGCATTGCGATTGACCGCGGGAAAGGCTTCCGACAGATCGAAGATTTCCTGCGCCAGTCGTCTTGCCTGTTCGGTCTTGGACCTGATTTCCGCCAGCCTGGATTCCGGGTTCATGTCTATTCCTCTTTTCGCTGATCCTTAAACCGCTTGGCCTTGACTTCATATCTCGGGAGCGAGTGACAGGGATGACATTCCAACACGTACCCAAGATTGGTTTTGGCGCGAAGCTCGTTTCTCAACTTCGGCTCGATATCCTTGAACTCGCAGCAAACACCTTCGGCTATTTCGCACTTCAGGATAATCTCGTCCGTATCGCCTTTCTTGCAGACAATGACCTGGTACTCGTCGGAGAGTTCCGGAATGGAACGAACCACGTCCTCTATAGCCGACGGCGCGAGTAATACGCCTTTGACCTTGGTGATGTCATCGGCCCGTCCGATGACCCCTCCCTTGAAAAGGCGGTAGGACCTGCCGCAAGAACAGGCCTCGTCGCTAATTTCCACGATATCCTTCGAGTCGAACCGGATGCAGGGTTGGGCCATCCTGTCCAGCGCCGTTATTACGAGTTTGCCTACTTGCCCCGGACGAGTGAGCGGTTCGCCGGTATCCGGGTCTTCCACTTCGGCCAGGAACATGGCTTCATTGACGTGAAGGCCGCCGGGTCGGTGAGAGCACTCGAAGCCCCACGCCCCGATCTCGGTAGCCCCCGCGTGGTCGAAAACCTGTGCCCCCCACGCTTCCTCCATCCTCTTCTTGGTGGCCGGGACCAGTGCCCCGGGTTCACCTGCACAAGTGATCTTCCTTACATCCAGATCGGTGGCCGGATCTATACCGAGTTTCTTCTTCGCGGTTTCCGCCATACCCAGCACATAGGTAGGCGTGGCCATCATGGCGGTTGCGCGTAATTCCCGTATCTTCATGATCCTGGCCGCGGTATCGAGCACCCCTCCGGGCACCGTCTCGCACCCGATCTTCTCCGACGCGTAGTGAGCGGCCCAGAACGCCACAAAGACGTTATAGCCGAACGGCAGGAATACTCGGTCGTGGGGCCGATACCCCTGTGCCCACAGCAGCGTGCTCCAACATTCGGACCACCACTCCCAGTCCTGCCAGGTATCGGGTTGATATACCGGTTGGCCCGTGGTGCCGCTGGTTTGCCTGTATTCCGTCACTTCGTCCAACGGTACGCACAGGGCGTCCCCGTACGGAAACGGGTCCTTGCGTTGGATGGGCTTCATCATGGCCTTTTCCACTTTGGGTACCCGACGGACGTCATCCATGGTACGAATATCCTCCGGGACCATTCCGGCATTTTCGTACAACCCTCGGTGAAATTTTGAATGATCGTACGCCCAACGTACAATTCGCCTGAACTTCTTCAGTTGAAGGTTTTTCAACCTATCCCCGGACAGGGTTTCCAGGTACGGGTTCCAGTAAGGCACGGTTTTGTCTATGGACATTCGGTATTCCTTGGTACTTTTCGGCATAAACGCGGTGTCTCGCCGATGGGAGAGGGCCGAGCCGAAAACGAACGCGTTCAACCTTTGTGCGTCATGGTCCCGCTTCGGTCCCTTGGAACCAGATCAAGGCCTTGTCCGCCGAAAGCATCGCCGCACCGGTCTCCCAATCCTCGATTTCAAATACCCCTTCATTGTTGGGATACTTCAGGCGGGTGACGCCGTCTCTCTTGAGTATGTCCTTGGATTGACGTATCCTTTTCATTATTCTGTCTTTTTGATCATTGTCGGTGCCCGTGGTCCACCAGATGTTGAGCGTAAGCTTGAACCAACCGGTGAACTCCGCGTGACAGTAGTTGCCGCCGGCATTGAGTTCCTTCACGATGCTTTCCGCCATTTCGGGCGTGTGGGGCCGCAACAGAACTCCGGCCACGGCCACCGTGATCCATGCACCCACAGTTATCCCCTTGGACACGCCGGAAAAGTCGTCACTGATAACGAGGCCCACGAAGCCCAACGCCATTGCCAACACGGAGGCAACGATGGGCCATACGTCGGTCGGCGCGGTCTCCAGGTCGAACTGCAACTTGGGATTGACGAATGCGAAGTAGAACCACAGGGGAAACAACGGACCGACCGTCAAGAGTATCAGCAGCCAACCCCTGTCGTACCACGCGACCCTAACTTTGAAACGCTTCTCCTCGTCACCGACCACTACGGCAACCGGAGCGTCGTCGTACGGGGATAGGGACCGGCGTCCGGTGCGCTTGGTCGTTGCTTCGGCACCGTCGTCACCCTCGTGAGCGGCGGATCCCGCTCCGGATCTCGGTATCCCGGCGAACGACCCAAGCAATTCGAGGTCCTCATCGACTACGGCCCCCGCGCCTCGTTCCGCTTCGGCCACACCGGGGGGCGTTGCACCGTCTTGGGATCGGAATACCGCCGACTCCAGCTCAGATATACGCTCTTCGATATCGGATGATTCGGTAGATTCGGTCGCGGCAAGTTTGCGAAGCAGGGCGAGAAGGGTCTTTTCATTCAGTGCGTACTTTCGCATCAATTCGGGGTTGTCTATTCCGTCCCGGACGTCCTTCTCCAGATCCGCGGCCTTCAACTTGCGTGCGTGCTTCTTGGCGGGACGCGCCTCCATCTGGCGTCGCAGTTCCTCGATGCTGGGAACCGCAGTCTGTTCCCGCGTTTCCTCGGAGAGTACGTCCATCCCACTGGATGCGGCCACGGAGGCATTGCCTTGGTAGTTCGGCCCGCCTGCCAAGGGTTCTCCGGATTCATCTCCAAGGTTCCCGGGTTCACCGGCCGCGCCGTCTTCTTCCGCTCCTTCGGCCATGACCATCAGGTCCTTGGTAACCGCCACATGTTTGGGATTACGCGCGCCCTCCGGGGAGTGCCGGGCTTTCTCCCGATTGGGCGCGCGACCGTGAACTCTAACGGTTTCCTCGCCTTCGAGAACGACCTCCATATCTCTGGTGACGGCCACCGCGCCGTGATCGGCGGGCCCCAACATGGATCCCTCGGAAGGGTCTCTTTTCCCGGTTTCGGGAATGAAACGGGCGCCGAGGTCGCCTCCCTTGCCGAATACCCTGATGGTCGGCTCGCGCCCTTCCGCCTCGATTTCCATGTCTCCCGTGACGGAAACGGCGCCATGGCGGAAGGAGGTACCTGTCGGCCCTATCACCCGTATCTTCCTCGGCGCTTCCGGCCCGGAGGAGCCTAACTCGGCAATCATGTCGGACTGACCGTGGGAAAGCCGTATGGTGGGTTCCGGGCTTTCCGCAACTATTTCGATGTCCCCGGTTATAGCCACCGTGCTCGCCGGATGCGCGATTCGAGCGGCTATCACTACATCCTTTTTCGGTTCTCCGGCCCGTCCCTTGATCCCTGATCGCCCATGGACTCGACCGGTTTTTTCCTGACCTTCCGCGACTACTTCGACCTCGCCGTTCACGGAGAAGAACTGGGTGGCTGGAGCCGCCGGCCCTTGGCCACGGTTCTCTGCGGGCGTTCTTCCCTTGCCCGGCTTCGTCGGGGTTAGTGGAGGCTCCTCAAAACCACCGCTCCCGTCGACTATTATTTCCATCTGCCCCGTCACCGCCACCGCCTTCGGCCGCGGTTTTCTTCGGCGGTCGATTCCCGGTTGGTCCAGAACTCCGGCCTTGACCAGCTTGGCAAATACGCCGGCGAGCCCTTTGGGGGACAGACGATATTTGTCCATCAGTCCCTGGTCATCCATACCTGCACGGATGTCCTTCAGTATCTGCTTTGCGTCGAGAGTCGATTTGCCCATGCCTCTACCCTGAAGCGCCTCTCACTTTTCGACCGATTCAAGCTTTACACATGATTTACTATAGCATGGAATTCGAGGCAGGATAAGAATCGGCGCAACCGTCCGTCGAACCCTTCGAATCAAACGACGAAACGCGAGACACAAAAGTACGTGGAGACGGTGCATGGGGTACGGTTCGTTTACCGGTCTTCTCAACCACTGAACATCTATCTGCGAACGGCACCGCCGGGACCCATCGGGGGATAACAAGGCTGAGGGGCGGGGCCGCATGGAGGTGGCGGGGGCCCATACGTCTTGTAATGAGGAGCGATACGATACTTATACTCCGGAGCCACACAAGGGAAGTACCACACTCCCTGCTCCTTGAACCCCATGAGGGTTTCATCCAAAGGAGGAGGGCCGAAGGTGCGAGGAGGGCCTCCCGCAACGGCCAACGAGTGAAACACGATCAGCAGAGTAATAGCCGCAAGTTGTATGATCAAAGCTTTTTTCATGCCGTCCTCGAATGCGCCTACGTTAGCACCAAAACATGCTCCCGGCCCCGTGTTAAAGAAATCACGATCCGTACACGCTTTTGCATTCACTGTTACCAAATGTGATGCGGATAAGCAAGCCCCGGCCCGTCCTTTCTCGAACAGACGGGAGGGTTCGCCGGCACCCACGCACGGGTACAAGTTCGACTACCATCGGTCCATCTTGGTTTCTACGGTGAGCGACGGTACCATAGTGTAGCTATTACCGAACGTAATGTCCGGTTGTGGGCACAAACGTCCTGGACGCCTCTGAAGAAAATTCGCAGGCTGGAAAGCCTGCGCCACGTTTAGACTGGTATTTCCCGCCCGTAAGTGAATGGTTACGATCTCGGCGGCAAAACGCGTTGACACACGAGAGGCCTTGGGGTAGATTCCTCGTGAGTGCGCCCGTAGCTCAGTTGGATAGAGCGCAACACTCCGGATGTTGAGGCCGTACGTTCGAATCGTATCGGGCGCACCAAAGAAATCAAGAGGTTAGCCAACAAAACGCTAACCTCTTTTTGTTCAGGGATAACTCAGGGATAACCACGGCGCGGATATGTAAGTCATTTTCAGTCGTGGTGAGTCCATAGTCCCCTGCCCGCTGCGAGGTCATAGCCTCCAACCTCTCCCGTGAATTAGGCAGCCCCGTTTTCCCACGCCAGTCCTCACTTTCACGCCCAAAGGATTGACAACTCGCCGAAAATGCGATAGGCATTTAGAAGAAGAATTGACAGGCCGTAATCCTGAATACGGAGCGGCGAAATGTAAAACGGAGAGTCATTCTCTCACTGACGCGCGTTATCTTGCCCTTGCGAGAGCTTGTGCGTCCTGCGTGCTGAGATGACCTCTTTCGCCGGTGGTGCGTTTAGCGTGGTTCTGGGGAAGAGAGGTTTGTCCAAGTGCAGGACAAAAGCAAGGGCTCCCGGAATTCCTCCGAAAATTCGGCTCCTTCAGCCCCTTCAAACAATCACAATCCAACATACTTGACGCGGGAGCACCTCGCTGCGCGGTGATCTGTATCGGTTCGGACCATCGACCGTCTTAGGCAAGACGGCCTGATCCCTTGGGCCGATCTTCGCTGCGATCGCGGAGGGAAACCCGTGGTTCGTTTTCTGCTCAGTGACGTGGAAGCTTACGAGCGGGAGGCGAGGATGGATTGCGGGCGGGTGGGTTCGTAGAGGGTCGCGGGCTCGGACCCGGATAGCGCAGTTCAACCGTGACATCTCCCAGATCAATTATCTTTGAATCTGCGAATGTGACAATGGGCTCCGATAGCGTTGTGCCCTCCACGTCCTTGGCCGTAAGCCCGAACCCTTCGGGGTGAGCCAGCGCCTTTGCCGACTCCGCCATATGTGGTCGGGCATTCTCATGGCCGATCACCACAGCGCCGAGCTTAGCGAATTGGCAGTTCCCCCAGGCGTGGTCGAGGTGGTAGTGGGTATTGACCACGAACTTCACCGGCTTGTCGGTCACCTTTCGGATGTCGGCCAGGAAACGGTCTGCCTCTTTAGCCGATACGAGCGTGTCAATTACCAGCGCGGCATCACGCCCCACCACCAGGCCGGTATTGGCCCCGAAACTCTTGGCCGGCGACGCATTCTTTGTGTCGACGTACGCGTATACATGCTCGGAAATCCGCTGCAAGCCCGGAGTTTCGTCGGCAAGAACGGCTGAGCAAACAGCCAGACACAGAACCACGATAATTGGGAGTACCTTGAATCGCATGATAACCTCCTGTTTCAGATCACAATTACGCTACTTCTTTGTCACTCTTTGGAGCTCTTTTTTTCTTCCGGTGAACGACCTGTTTTTGAATCTTGAAGTGGCGAGCCATTTAAAAAGTTCTAATTGTTCTATCGTCCCCCGCCCAGGCGGGGACTTGTTCCAGGTGTTGAAACTGCTGAGACCGAGGAAGCGACTAGTTTTTTGGGTACGCGAGAGGCGAAACATTTGAACATCTC
>JAZDOF010000772.1:0-8000 GCA_043799015.1 Pseudomonadota bacterium
TGAGCTGCTATTGTCCTCGGAAATAGAATTTGCCCGTGCCTGAGTGGTGGAATAGGTAGACACGAGGGACTTAAAATCCCTCGGGGGTAACCCCGTGACGGTTCGAGTCCGTCCTCAGGCACCAAACTCATCGCGGCATCGGTTCGGGGAGTTGCATTGCATGAAAAAGGTCGAACTTGAGAAGGCAAGAAAGCTGTTTTTCGAAGCGGGCGGCCATATCTCCAACAAGAAAATAGCGGACGACGTAGGAGTGAACTCCTTGACCGTCGGCCGGTGGAAAACCAAAGAAAACTGGCCGTCTAAGTTGCTGGAAATGCAGGCCCATGACAAGCTGTCGATGATGGTGGTTCGAAAGACCGAAGAAAGAGATCGAGCATTCGAAATATACGCGGCCTCAAGGGGCGGTATAGGAAACAAAGAATTGGCCTTAATAGTCGATGTTGCGCCGGCCACCATAGGCAAGTGGAAGAGAAGCGGTCGATGGCATGAAAGGTTGATGGAGCCGGTTCAGGTCTTCGACGAGGAGGTATTCGATGCCTCGGCCGCACCGGTCGAACTTGTCGAGCCGGAGCAGGAAATTCCGGAGATCGAGTGCAAAGCGCAGGCCGAAGAATTGGAGGAAGTTGAAGTCGACGATAGATCGGAAGAGCCGCAGGAGGGAGCTTCGATAGATATCTACAGACTCGTCGCCCCTGAGTTGATTGTCCTTCTCAACGAAAGAATGGCGACCCTGTTGACGAGAGAGCATCTGTCCACGGCGGAAGTTGCCGACCTTGCCGAAGCCAAGAGTGATTTGCTCGACGCCGCGGCCAAGTGCATCGAGATCCTGAGAGGGGAATGAAAAGAATTCATCGCGAAGACACAAAGGGAATCCATCCCGGATGCATGATGTCACGACGACTAAACTTTGATTTCTTCGCTTATCGTTGATTTTGTGATTTGATTTCCAGGGCTTAACAAATGGTCCCACTGAACGATTACGAATAAGCAATCCTGTTGCACCTGATAATCCGGTAATGTTGACGCACGACACCCTTCTTTTTATCTATGAGATGTCAGGAGACCCCGGCGCGGAGCTTCCCACGCCTCCGGGGTCGTTTGTGGGGCTTTGGAACGAGGATGAATTCAGCTACCTTTTTTTCACCGAACCTGAAGACCGATATGTGGAGCACCTATGCGGAGTTCGGGGCAGCACCCTGAATTCCAGGCATGAGATGGCTTACGGGGACTGGCAGGCAGGGTTGCCCCAGGGGGGACTCACCATAGCGGGCGTAAGTTTCGTGTCCCCGGACCATCCTTGCCCTGGCCCTGATTCGATATTGCTCGACCCTTCCGTGGTGTTTGGGGACGGTGCCCATCCAACCACTTTGGCCTGCATCCGTGCCATGAGGCTCGCGGTGGACGCGGGATTTGTGTCCGGTCTCCTGGACCTTGGGACCGGTAGCGGCATCCTTGCCCTCGCCGGAGCACGCATGGGCATTCCTCATATAATTGCCGTGGACAAGAACCGGCTCGCCGTGGAGACGGCATCCGGAAATGTCCGGCGCAATTCCCTCGATTCAGTCATTCAAGTATTCTCGGGAGAAGCCGGATGGTTCGTCGACGGACCGTACGATTTGGTTGCCGCGAATCTACCCTACCAAGTTCTACGCGATTTGGCCGTGCTGCGCGGAGCCGACCGACACGCTTGTTGGATCATATCGGGCATCAACTCGGAACAGGCCCTGGTATTGGAAGGTCTGTTTCAGGACCAGGGTTACCGCAAGGCGCTTTTGTTCCGGGATCCGCCCTGGGTAACCTTCGCAATGGTTTCAAAGACCCTGCCGATCACCCTTTCAGACGACGGGATCGCATGAGCTTTTCGCATTACCCCCAGTAATTCCCGACAGAATCACATATGTGGACATCCGGGTAGTAATGGGCTATTGTCGGCCCCCACCGGAAAGGAGCTGGATGATGGACTTGAAAAAAACCGCTTACGGACTATTTCTGGGTGTTTCCGCGATGGTCGTGACGGTATTGACCGCGCATGCGACCGATGGACTGAAGATCGGAACCGTCGACATGGAACGGGTTTTTCGATCCTCGACCGCGGTGAAGGCGACCGCTGAAAAGCTTCAACGCATTGATGCCGAATCCAAGGCGGCCATAGGCACCCTAACCCAGGAACAGGCCCAGCTCGAAGGCAAGCTCAAGCAGGAAGGGCCTTCCATGGGGGACCAGGAAAGGAAGGACCTGAACGACAAGTTGCTGGCAAAGCGTGAACAACTCAACCAGGAACGAGACGTGGCGAGAGTGAAAGTCTCCTTTGCCCGAAAATCGGAACAGAACCGTTTCCGGTCCGAGTTCAAACGCGCCGTTACTACGGTTGCCGCTCAGGAGGGCCTGGAACTCGTGCTTGTGGATGAATCGGTGCTTTACTCCAAGGCGACGGTAGACCTTACCGAAAAACTCGTCAAGATCATCGACGCGGCACTTTCCGAGAACACGGGTAAGAAGGAAGAAGGCGCCGACAAAAAGCCGACGCCGGAAAGTAAACCCGCCGCCCCGGCCGCGCGGTAAATACTCGAGGGGATGTTCCGTTGATAACGGCGGCTGGATTCTACCTGGGATCGCATGAAAAAAAACATGATAAATGCCGTGATTCATGCCGTGAATAGTTTTTTGGGTCCATCCCATTTCGTCTGAAGTTATAGTGTCCCGCGTTGAGAATTGCTGGAACCCTGAACAGTTGAGTGAATCGAAACAAACATCTGTAGAGGCGGGGTTTATCCCCGCCCGTTCCCTGGATGCCGACGGCGGGCGGGTACCGTGACCTCCCCACGGCAACGGTGAGGACCGGCAAGCTGCCGGTCCTACCATGGCGATCGCCTTAATTCAACGGCATTGTTTTAACCCAAGGCCGGAGTTGAGGCTTACCCTTCTCCTATTTTAATTATGGGGGCATAGGGGATTTTCTTCAGCTACCCCCGAAGATGTCCCATCCCACAAACGGACATTTCTATCGAAAATCCTCCTCCCGAACGGTTGCGATTCTCTCTTACCTGCCGAAATTATTCTTGACCCTGTCAAGAGTCGTGCTATACCCCCCCATTACGGCCGAGCCGAACGCTCACCGCATCTTTATCCAACAGCGACCGTTTGCCCGAAAAGGAGCGTAGGAGATGACACGTATTATAGGCATTCTTGTAACGTTGAGCATGGTTCTGATGTTTGGTCTGGGAATCGGACGAGGTCAGCAGGAAGTGCCGTCTCAACTCGACCGAGCCAAGGAACTCTTGAAAATAGCTGAGGAAGAGAGCGTCCGGCGGCTTGAAAAAAACACGACCCAGGTACAGCAATCCATCACCAATGCGGAGAATATGCTCAAGAGTTACGAGACCCAGATTGCTACGTTGGACGAGCAGATTCAGAAATCCGGTGAGCAGCAGAAGACGTTTCTCAAGAAACAATTGGAGCAGGTTCTGGGCCAGAAGGTGGCGGCGGAGGCACGGTTGATCGGCCTGAAAAAGGAACTCCAGGCCGCGGTTGAACAGCACCGGAACGAACGGGAGGAATTAATCGGGGGGTACAGGGAAAAGCTCAACCGCCTGATCAAGATATCATGTTGCCTTGGGGACGGAAAATGCTCCGGCATGACCGAAGAAGAGTGTTCGGCCGCGGGCGGCAAACAGGTCACGGATTGCGCGGAGGACTGCACTCTCTACAACTGCTGCACCGACGGCAAGTGCGAAGCCAAGAGCAAGACCCAGTGCCGAGCCGGCGGTGGTACGTTGGTTAATTACTGTCGAACCGAGTGCGACCGGGTCAATTGCGTGTACGGGACCGATTCCTCGAATCCGGCCGGGCGATGCTGTCGGCAGACCACACGCGCTGCTTGCCTGGAAACCGACGGCACCGTGGCCGAATGCCCCGAAGGCGCCGCCCCCTGCAACCGGTGAAATGGGCGCCCGCGTTCGGCCCGCGGGGCGTGATGGGTCGTCATTTGATGAGATTCAATCTCACCGCTGCGCGCAGTGTGCAATAATTGCCGTTCTCCGAGTCCCGACGCTCGGCCACTCCGACATGCTGCTTGATTAGGGCGGCAAGCTTCTTCGCGTCGTCCGGTATCATGCGTACGCATCCGTGGGACTGGTTCCTTCCTATGCTCCGCGGTTGGTTGGTACCGTGAAAACGGTATCCGTAATCATCGAGGCGAACGGGGTCGGCGACGTAATCGCTCACCGCCGGTTCGCCTTTCTTCTTTTGCTTAACAGGGCGTTTCTTCAGAAGCGGAGCCATGACCCCTCCGTACACTTTACGGCTGGGGGATTGTCCCGCGGCCCATGCCCTGTTTGAAGGCGGTATCCACCAAGGATCATCGTCGAATATATGGGTTACGAAATATACCCCCACCGGTGTCGGGAAGCCCGGGGATCCGAGCCCTACCCTTGTCTCGTAAAGGACGTCCTGCCTCTCTGCCGTTCCGTGGCCGAGGAGCCTGAGTTCGTGGCGCGAATGGCTCACCTCTATCTCGATGTACTCGTACTTGGCGGCATCTTCCGCCGGGTCCCGGCGGCTTTCGATGGATGCCAAGACGGGCGGGCGGACCTCTTGAGCGTCCGCAGCCTCCGTAATCGGTTTGGTCGTTCTCCCTTCAGCGCTCCCCTTGTTCGACGGTCCGCCCCCGGAGTGACGTTCCGCTCCGGCGGCCAGGAGGGGGAGGGTTACGACCAACGCGGTCATCAACGCTAATAATCCGGACAACTTTCCAGACATAATCCCACCCAATCCAGCTTTTCAAGTCATGCAAATGAAATGATTACCATATCTACCATGTTACGCAACTAAAGGCAATAGAAAAAGGTAGTTGTTCACACTGTCGAAACAAGAGCTCGTGTAATTGTTGACTCTTCCGCGCGGGCGGTTTAGTATACGGTACTGTGATACGTGGAAATCCACGGTAGGCCTGGAAGGCGGATCCGTATACTGAACAAACCGTATGCTTGTGGAGGCCGGCTCCGGTTGGGGAAGACCCGCTACCGGCCCACTCCCCACCTCGCACTCGGCAGCGCGTCGGATCTCGGCAAAACGTCGCGAGCGGGCCATGTTCGGAATTCGCGGCCGTTCGTCTCCATCAGCCTAGCTTGGACACAAAAAAATGCGGATGCCGTCGCCCTTTCAAGCCGGGAATGACCGGAACGCAAACCGTCCCTAGCCTCCCGCTTCAAGGGGCGGCTCCGAGGAAAACCTCGAGGCGTAAGAAACCGGCATTACCCGTTTGAACGTGCATGTGCGTCGAGGCTCAACAACCACATCCCCCCGTCCTTGCGCGTCGCCACGGCTCATCGCCGGAGGTGACGTGTCGTATATCATCCGTTAGATTCGGATAGAAAGAAAGGTGAGGCTATTGTGAAAGAACTAATGTCAGGCAACGAAGCGATAGCCCGGGGCGCTTACGAGCATGGCGTCCGTCTGGCGTCGGCTTATCCGGGGACCCCGAGCACGGAGATCCTTGAATACATTGGGGAGCGATATCCCGAAATTCGAGCGGGCTGGGCCCCGAATGAAAAGGTGGCCGTGGAGGTAGCTGCAGGGGCTTCTTTCGGGGGTGCGCGGGCGCTTGCCGTTATGAAGCATGTGGGACTCAACGTGGCTGCGGACCCCTTCATGACCCTTTCCTATACGGGAGTGAACGGGGGGCTCGTGATCGTCGTTTGTGACGATCCGGACATGCACTCTTCGCAGAACGAGCAGGACACTCGCAACTATGCCAAATTCGGAAAGGTCCCGTGTCTGGAGCCGTCAGACAGCCAAGAGTGCAAGGACCTGATAGGTGAAGGACTTAGGATCAGCGAGGAATTCGACACTCCGGTCATCTTCCGTAGTTGCACCCGTGTTTCGCACAGCATGTCGCTGGTGGAGACCGGGACCCGCACTGAAGGAGCCAGGGAACTCGGCCTAAAGAAGGATACCCGGAAGAACGTTATGCTCCCCGCGTTCGCCCGAATGCGACATCCCGTGGTGGAACAAAGACTTAAGAACCTTGCCGAATTCGCCGAAACGTTCCCTCACAACAAGGTCATCATGGGCGACGATTCGTTGGGGATCATAACGGCAGGCGCAGCCTTTCAATATGCCCGGGAAGCCGTTCCCAACGCATCCGTTCTCAAACTCGGCATGGTGTGGCCCCTGCCGGAGCGTATGATTCGTGACTTTGCTTCAAAGGTGAAGCGGTTGGTCGTCATCGAAGAACTGGACCCCTTCCTTGAGGAAGCCATACGCCTGATGGGCATCAAGGTGGAGGGCAAGGAACTTACCGGTTACTGCGGCGAACTCTCACCGGAAAAGGTGGAACGCGCTCTGTTCGGGACATCTTCCGCCAAGCCCGCCCGTGCAATCGAGATGGAGCTTCCCCTGCGTCCCCCCAATATGTGCCCGGGATGCCCCCACAGGGCCACCTTCAGCGCCCTAAAAAAGAACAAGGTTTATGTTTGCGGCGATATCGGGTGCTACACCCTTGGGGCCCTGCCGCCTCTGGGAATGCTGGACCACTGCCTTTGCATGGGCGCCGGCATAGGCATAGCGTCGGGACTGACCCGCTCCCTCGGCGACCTTGCCGCTGGGAAAGCCGTGGCGGTAATCGGGGATTCCACGTTTTTCCATTCCGGAATGACTCCTCTTTTGGAACTGGCTTACAACGGCGGCGCAACCACCGTCGTTATCATGGATAACCGCACGACGGCCATGACGGGGGCCCAGCACCATCCGGGCACCGGGTACACGCTCCGGGAAGACCCTACGATCACCGCGGACATCGACAAATTGGCGGATGCTTTCGGGTTCAAGAGAGTCAGAAACGTGAACCCCTACCACGTCAAGGAGCTGGAAAAGGCCGTCAAGGAAGAACTCGAAGCCCCGGAACCCTCCATCATCATAGCCAAGGCCCCTTGCGCGCTCCTTAAGACCGGTCGAATTCTTCCGGACCGCGCTCTGTACATCGACAAGGATGTGTGCAAAGGTTGCAAGGCCTGTATCAACACCGGCTGTCCCGCGCTGGAGTTCGTTAAGATCGAACACCCGGCCGAGGGAGACAAGCGCAAAGGTTTCTCCACGATCAACGAAACCCTGTGTGTAGGGTGCCGCACGTGTATGGAAGTATGCAAATTCGACGCGATACAGGAGGCGCGATGAGCGACAACCGAACATATAACGTACTCATAGTGGGTGTCGGCGGCCAAGGTATAATCCTCGCCAGCGACGTCCTCAGCAAGGCCGCGGCCCTCCACGGGTACGACGTGAAGAAGAATGAGATCCACGGCATGGCCCAACGCGGGGGCTCCGTCTCCAGTCACGTGCGGTTCGGGAAGACCGTCCATTCCCCCATCATCCGAACGGGCGAGGCTGATGTACTGATTTCCTTCGAGCTGTTAGAGACCGTGCGGTACTGGCCCTTTGTCTCGGAAAAAGGAAAGGTGATCATAAACGACCACCGGATCCTCCCGCCCGCCGTCTTTACCGGTCAACAGGAATACCCGGCGAATATTCTCGCGGAGATCAAAGAGCGCATCCCGGACGCCCTTGTGGTGGACGGACTTGAGGCCGCGACGAAGATCGGAAACCCCAGGGTGGTCAACGTTGTTTTGCTTGGTATGATGTCCAAGTTCCTGGACATCCCGGCCGAGGTGTACGAAACCGTTCTGAAATCGTCTCTCAAGCCCAAACTGGTGGACATCAATCTGAAGGCCTTCAACCAAGGCCGCGCTCTGGCGGCTTAACGGCGCCCATGGGCGGGGAATGTAAGACGTTGCGCACACAAGCAGGTAAATCCCAATCGGTGGCCGTCGAAGCCATTACCCCCCTGTGGTCCCCATAGGCGTCAGAATAAGGCGACAGGCAAGAAAAAATCCCCCCTGCCCCCCTTTACAAAAGGGGGGTTGGGGGGGATTTCTCTGTCGGTCTTTGCTGTAAGGAAGAGCCGGTGGAATATAACCACATGATATCATAAAGATTGGATCGTT